>JAGXRS010000174.1 GCA_018335615.1 Hydrogenophaga sp.
GCTGCTCGACTGCAGCACCACCGTGAGCACGATGCCGATGAGCAGGCCCATCCATGGCACCTCGGCACGCGCCAGCAGGTCGAGTACCCAGGGCGCGTTCTGCAGTGGCTCCAGCGATTCGCTCACCAGGTCCAGCGCGAAAAAGATGAACCCGAAGTAAAAAATGGCCCGCCCCACCACGCGGATGGTGAAGGGCAGCATGGTCAGCAGGCCACCCAGCACGATCAGGTAGGGACCCAGGTGCGTGAGTTCGTAGGACACCAGCCAGGCGGTGGAGGTGGTGCCCACCTTGGCGCCCAGCAGCACCGCCAGGCTGGCCGCGAAGCTCAGCGTGCCGGCGTTCACCAGTGCCACCACCAGCGCGCTCACCGCGCTGCTGGACTGCACCACCGCCGTGACGCTGGCGCCCAGGGCAAAGCCCCCCAGCCGCTGGCGGGTGGCCAGGCCGAGCCAGCGGGGCAGCCGGTCGCTGCCGATGGTCTGCAGTTCCTTGCTGAAGTGCTCCAGCCCGTAGAGGAACAGCAGCAGGGCGCTGAGCACCAGCACGGCGGTGCGGAAAAGGTCTTGGTCGGGCAGCATGGTGCGCCGAGCATATCGCCCGGCGGCAAAGGAGGGCGGCGCGGCCGCTCGGCCAGGGCTGTGTCAGGCCTGCGGCGCAGGCACGATGTGCCGGTAGGCGTGCCAGGTGGCGTGGCCGATCACGGGGCCCGCGATGAACAGGCCCAGGAACACGGGCAGCATCGCCAGCACGATGAGCGCCGTGATGAGCGCGCCCCACAGCAGCATCACGCCGGGGTTCTGCGCGCAGGCCCGGATACTGGTGAGGCCAGCCGAGACGGCGTCGACCTGGCGGTCCATGATCATGGGGATCGAGATCACGCTGGTGACGAAGATCAGGCCTGCAAAGAGCGCACCGACGACGGTGTAGGTGATCAGGAAACCGAGGTTTTCGGGGTCGACCAGCATGGCCAGGATGTTGGCCTTTTCGGGCATGGTGTTGAAGCTCACCGCGAACACCACCAGCGACGCACGGCCCCAGAGCATTTCCAGGATCAGCAGGACGCCGGCAAAGATGGCCATGGTGCCCTTGGTGGGTCGCCAGGCCACCAGCGAGGCGCTCAGCGAGGGGCGGTGGGTGTGCGTCTGCATGGCCTTGCTGGCGTCGTAGAGGCCCAGGCAGAGAAACGGGCCCATGAGCAGGAAGCCAGCGCTCAGGGCCAGCACATAGGCCGGGGCCGACTGGAACACCGCCAGCAGCGCATGGCCCATGGCAAAGAAGCAGAGCCCGTAGAACAGACCAATGCGCGGGCAGCGGCGGAAGTCCGCCCAACCCAGTTGCAACCAGCGAAACGGGTCGGACGGCTTCAGTTCGGCCAGCTGCAGCGAGAACACCGAAGGACCGCGCTCCGAATGGGGTGCCGGCTGGGACGCGGCGCCGGGGCGGTCGCCCGATTCGTCCAGTGCGGCAAGGGGGGCAACATCGGCCATGGAAATATCCTCCTGAGCCGGCAATATAACCATCGGCGCATGGCTCACGCACATGGTTTACCCCATGCGCGGACAGGCCCGCCGCCGCTGCGGTGGCCCGACGTCAGGCGCGTGTGGGTGCGTGCTTGGCACCGCTGGCGCGGCGTGGGGTGGTCCGCTGCGGTTCGCGGCGCAGGTGCAGGGCCAGCGCAGCGTCCTGGGACTGCGCATGTTTGGGGAACCAGGCGCCGAGTTCGCACGCCATTTCACGCACAGCGGCGAGTTCGCCCTTGCGCGCCAGCGCCAGGCCCTCGCGCAGCACGTTGAGCACCACGCGGTGCTGCAGCATGTGATGCTCGGCCGTGGCAAAGCGGGTGCTGCGCATCCACTCGTCCTCGCGTCCAAAATGCTCGGCTGTGTGGTCCACCACGGCGGCCCAGGCCAGGGGCAGCGCGGCATCGGACGCGGCCTCGGCCAGGCCCAGCAGTTCCACGAATTCGCGGTGCGCGCTGTCCATGGGCTCGAAGTCGAGCAACAGGGCATCGCTCCATTTCAGCGTGTTCATAGGCCATCTCCTTGCAGGTGTCGTGTCAGGTCGTGGGTGCAGCTTGACAGCCGGGGCGCGGGCGCATGTTGATCCAGCGCAGGAACCGCGCAGGTGGGCGCCCCCGAGCCCGCGCACGCCGCGCCGACCGGCGACGGTGACACGCCGTTACACTGCCGCCCCATGACCAGCGAATTCCAGCCTCCTTTTGTTTCCTTGCCCGAAGCGCCAGCGGCCCTGCAGACGCAGGGTTTCGCCCTGCTGGGAGCGGCCGACGTGCAGCGCTGGCTGGGCACCACCGCGGCGGGGCTGCAGGCCCTGCAAGTGGCCTGGGACGATCTGTCCGCCGATGCCTACCTGAAAGACGGCGGGCGCTACCGACGCCGCCGCCACAGCTGTTTCGTGGTGGACGGCGACGTGGTGCAGCAGGTGCCCCATCGGGCGCACTGGCAGCCACTGGAGTACAACGCGCTGCACGGCGGCATGGAACGCTGGTTCGAGCCCATGCAGGCCGATGTGTTGAGCCAACCCCTGTGGCCGCATCTGCTGGCGCGCGTGGGTGATGCGGTGTCGGTGCTGCGCGGCGCGCAGCCCTGGTTCGTTGAAGCCCACACCTTCCGCATCGACACCACCGACGGCATCGGCCGGCCGACCCCAGAAGGGGCGCACCGCGATGGCGTGGACCTGGTGGCCGTGTTCATGGTGGGCCGTGAGCAGATCAAGGGCGGCGAGAGCCGGGTGTTCGCAGCCGACGGCCCGGCCGGGCAGCGCTTCACCTTGCGCCAGCCGTGGTCGCTGCTGCTGCTGGACGACGCGCGCGTGATCCACGAGAGCACACCGATTCAACCCCTGGAAGCCGGCGGATTCGGCTGGCGCGACACACTGGTGCTGACCTACCGGCGCGGCGGGTTCCAGGGTTCCAGCTGAGCGGGAGCGGTTGGGTTCCAGCCGCAGTCCGTGCCAGGCGTCTGCGGGCGGTGGAGGCGGTCCTTTGCCACGCCGCCGCAGCGCCTGGTGCTTGGCGTTAGCGAGATGAGCTGGACGAGGGGGTGGGGCGCGCGCTGCCCAGCCCGCCACGGCGTTGCTCGGCGTGCGCCCGGATGTGGGGTGGCAGCCGCCCGATCAGCCAGCGCATGGCCAGCGGCACGAGCACCAGATCGTCCATCACGCCGATGATGGGCAGCACGTCGGGTATCAGGTCTACCGGCGAGAGCACGTAGAGCACCAGGGCAGCCGCCCCGATCTTGAGCCAGCCCGGCGCTTCGGGGTGCCGCAAGGCGTGCCACATCAGGCGGGCATCGCCCTTCACCGCCACCCACAGCACAGACAGTCGTTTCCACATCAGGCGTTCTCCTTCGTTGGTCTCTGCGTTGCAACGGCACGGGCAACGGCACAGACGGAGGGTTCATGGCAATGGCACACCATGCCATGCGGGACCCGTTCTGCGGTGCTGTAACTGGGTCTGTTGACCCCGATCACAAGAACCCGTTCCGCGTGGCGCGACGGGCGGTGCGCCCGAGGCGCTCAGGCCTTGCCGCAGCTGCGCGTCCTCAAGAGCCTGTTCAAGGTGCTCTTGCTCAGCGCCGGATGGCATTGGGAAAGTACAGCGCGGTGAGGCTGCGGCTGTGCACCGGCGAGAAGCCCTCCGCCACGGCCGGCGTGCCCTGGCCGTAGCGGCGCCACTCGCGCACCCAGTGCAGGTGGTCGCAGACCTCCAGCAAGCCGATGGTTTCGCGGTCGCCGATGAGAACGCCATGGGCGCGCAAACCCAGGAGCGCCTTGGCGTCACGCAGACGCTGCAGCGTTGCCGGCGTGACGCCGAACTCGCCGTCGCTGACGATCAGCAGGTCGGCGTCGGCCCACTCGGCCGTTTCCACCAGCGCCACCGCACGCTCGATGGGTGTCTGCACGTCGGTGCCGCCATCGAAGCTCTGGCCCATCAGGTCCAGCAGGTGTTCCAGGCCGGCGGCGTCCAGCGTCAGGTCGCGTTCCACCACCTCGCCGCATCCGCCAAACGCCAGCAGGCGGCACGGGCGGTGCCCCGCGTGCGCGGCACGCAGCGCCTGCAGCACGCAGGCCTTGGCCACGCTCTCGGGCGCGCCGCGCATGGAGCCCGAGGTGTCCAGGCACACGATGAGCGGGCCCCGCCCGGCTGGCTCCGGTGTGGGCCTCTGGTGCACGCTGTCGGGTCTGGGCAGGTGGCGCTGGCGAGGCGCCCGTGCGCGGTCGTCGTAGCTCAGCAGCTGTGCTTCGGCAAAGCGTGCGCGCCACAGCCGGCGCAGCACCGGGTGGGTCAGGTTCAGGCTTTCGCCACCGGTCATGCGGGCCAGGTTGCGTGAGCGACGCACCCCGTCCACCGCGGTCGGTTCGGGGCAGCGTTCCTCTTCGTCGGCGGGGTGGCGTGCTGCGGGTGCGCGGGTGTGCGGATCGGGCCGTGGCGTGGCGGCGTCCGGATGCTGGCGCTGGGCCTCGCGCCGGCCCACGCCATTGATGAAG
>JAGXRS010000175.1 GCA_018335615.1 Hydrogenophaga sp.
GGCCCTGACGGGCGAGCCGATCAGCGCGCAGGAAGCGCTGGACGCGGGCCTGGTGAACCATGTGGTGCCCGCGGCCGAGCTCGATGCCAAGACCGATTGGCTGCTCGCGCGGCTGGTGGACAAGTCGCCCACCGCGATCCGCCGCGGCAAGTACGCCATGCGCGCCATCGAGGCCATGTCCTTTGACCAGGCCATTGCCTACACCGAGAGCCAGATCGCCCTGCTCGCCATGACCGAAGACGCCAGGGAAGGGCTGGCCGCGTTCAACGAGCGCCGCAAGCCCGTGTGGACGGGACGCTGATCCCCGAGCGCCACCCCTCTCGGATCTGCCCCAACCAAACAACCAGCAGGAGACCACATGAGCCCAGCCCCCACCCCAATCCCGTCCCCCGCGCTGACCGACGGCTTCGGCGGCGTGCCCGCGCCCCTGCCCAAGATCGGGATGGGCCAGTGGTTCACCGAGCGCGCGCGGCGCGACGGTGGCCGCCAGGCCCTCACCTTTGAAGGCGTCACCTGGACGTATGCCGACATGCTCGGCCACATCGACCGCATGGCCGGTGCCCTGCGCGCCGGCGGGGTGCAGCCGGGCACCCGGGTGGGTTACCTCGGTTTCAACCACCCCCTGTTCTTCGTCGCGCTGTTCGCGTGCTCCAAGATCGGCGCGATTTTCGTGCCACTGAACTTTCGCCTGGCCGGCCCCGAGTTCGCGTACATCATCAACGACGCGGGCGTGCACACCCTCCTCGTGGACGCCGACCACATCCCCGTGATCGACACCGTGCGCGAGCAGCTCACCTGCCGCCGTTACCTGTGTGCCCACGGCCAGCCCGCCGACCCCGCTTGCTGGCCCGATGCCGCCCAGGCCATGGCCGCCGCCGCCCCCGTGACCGAGGCCCACCAGCCGCACCAGGACGAGGTGGCCGTGATCATGTACACCTCGGGCACCACCGGCCGCCCCAAGGGCGCCATGCTCACGGCGGGCAACTTCTGGTGGAACCATGTGAGCGAGCTGGTGATGCTCGACATCCGGCCCGACGACGTGCTGCTCACCTTCGCGCCCATCTTCCACATCGGCGCGCTCAACGTGCTCACGCTCACCACCTTCCTCAAGGGCGCGCACATCGTGCTGCACCGCAGCTTCGATCCGGCCGCTGCGCTGCGCGACATCCAGCAGCACCAGGTCAGCACCCTGTTCGTGGTGCCCGCCATGCTGCTCTTCATCAGCCAGCACCCCGATTTCGCCCAGGCCGACACCGCGTCCGTGCGCTTCATCATGTGTGGCGGTGCGCCCTGCCCGGAGCCGCTGCTCAAGCTCATGGACCAGCGCGGCATCCTGGTGCAGCAAGGCTACGGCCTCACCGAAACCGCCGCCATGGCCACCGCCCTGTCGTCCGAGTGGGCGGCCAGCAAGATCGGCTCGGTGGGCATGTCGCCGCTGCTCACCGACGTGCGCATCGTCGCGTCCGACGGCCGTGTGGTGACGCAGCCGCAGGAGCGCGGCGAGGTGTGCGTGCGGGGCATGAACGTCACCCGCGGCTACTGGAACCAGCCGGACGCCACGCGCCACGCCATCGGTGACGACCACTGGTTCCGCACCGGCGACGTCGGCTACTTTGACGAGCAGGGCTTCTATTACATCTGCGACCGCGTCAAGGACATGGTCATCACGGGTGGCGAGAACGTCTACCCGGCCGAGGTGGAGAGCGTGCTGTACGCGCATCCGGCCGTGGCCGAGGTGGCGGTGATCGGTGCGCCCGACCCGCAGTGGGGCGAGGCCGTGGTGGCGGTGGTGGCGCTCAAGCCCGGCCACAGCCTCACGCTGGACGAGATGCGTGCCTTCGCCACCGAGCGCCTGGCCCGCTACAAGGTGCCCAAGCAGCTGCGCATCGTGGAGGCACTGCCACGCAACCCGACGGGCAAGATCCTCAAGTACAAGCTGCGGGAGCGCCCCGCACCGTCGGCGGCCTGAGCCGTCCCGTTCGCCGCGGCCGGCGGCGCCGCTGCGGTGAACACGGTGGCAGGGCAGGCAGGCGGGGCGGTGTCAGCGCCCGCGCCAGACGGGGGCGCGCTTTTCGGCGAAGGCGCGGGCGCCTTCCAGCGCGTCTTCCGACCGGCCCACCGGGTCGGCCAGCGGCGCCTGTCGGGCAAACATCTCGTCGGCCGCCCAGGTGGCCGACTGCACCACGATGGCCTTGCTGGTGCGCACGGCCAGCGGTGCCTGCTCGGCGATGCGGCGGGCCAGTTCCAGCGCGTGGGTCAAGGCCTGGCCCGGTGGCGTGAGCCGGTTCACCAGGCCTTGCGCCCAGGCCCGCTGCGCGGGCAGCAGATCGCCCGTCAGCGCCATCTCCATGGCGAGGCAATAGGGCAGGCGCTTGGGCAGCCGCATCAGCCCGCCGGCCGACGCCACCAGGCCGCGGCGCACCTCGGGCAGGCCGAACTGGGCGTTCTCGGCCGCCACGATCAGGTCGCAGGCCAGCGCCAGCTCAAAGCCGCCGGCCACCGCGTAGCCTTCGACCGCCGCGATGATGGGTTTGGCCGGTGGGCGCTCGGTGAGGCCGCCAAAACCCCGCACGGGGTCCCAAGGCAGCTCGCCGCGGGTGAAGGCCTTGAGGTCCATGCCCGAGCAGAAGTGCCCGCTGTCGCCGGTGATGACGGCCACCTGCCACGCGTCGCTGGCCTCGAACGCATCAAGGGCGGCGGCGATGGCGCGGGCGAGCGTGCCGGTCATGGCGTTGCGGGCCTGCGGCCGGTGCAGGCGCAGCACCCGCACCGCACCATAGGAGTCGAGTTGCAGCTCGTCGCTGGGCTGTTCGTCGCTCATGGCCGGCCTCACGCCACTTCGAACAGGCCGGCCGCGCCCATGCCGCCGCCCACGCACATGGTCACGACCACGTACTGCACCCCGCGGCGCTTGCCTTCGATCAGCGCGTGCCCGACCAGGCGCGCGCCCGTCATGCCGTAGGGATGGCCGATGGAGATGCCGCCGCCGTTGACGTTGTAGCGCTGCGGGTCGATGTCAAGGTGGTCGCGGCAGTACAGGGCCTGGCAGGCAAAGGCCTCGTTGAGTTCCCACAGGCCGATGTCGGCCACCGTCAGCCCGTGCTGCCTGAGCAGCTTGGGGATGGCGAAGACCGGGCCAATGCCCATTTCTTCCGGCGCGCAGCCGGCCACGGCCATGCCGCGGTAGAGGCCCAGCGACGCCAGGCCGCGCTTTTCCGCCAGCGCGCGGTCCATCAGCACGCAGGCCGAGGCGCCGTCCGAGAGCTGGCTGGCGTTGCCGGCGGTGATCACACCGCCGTCGATCACCGGCTTGAGGTTCTGCAGGCTCTGCAGCGTGGTCTCGGGGCGGTTGCCTTCGTCACGCGAGAGCGTGACCTCGCGGTGGCTCACCTGCTCGGTGGCCTTGTCCACCACCGCCATCTGCGTGGTGATGGGCACGATCTCGGCGTCCAGCCGGCCGGCCTGCTGCGCGGCGGCGGTGCGCTGCTGCGACTCCAGCGCGTACTGGTCTTGCGCTTCGCGGCTGATGCCGTATTGCTTCGCCACGAACTCGGCCGTCTGCAGCATGGGCATGTAAGCGTGAGCGGCCCGGGCCACGACGGCCGGGTCGGCCTCGGCCGCCACCCACTTCATGTAGGGGTTCTGCACCAGCGAGATGTTGTCCTGGCCACCCGCGACCACCACATCCATGCCGTCGACCATCACCTGCTTGGCGGCGGTGGCAATGGCCATCAGACCGGACGCGCACTGCCGGTCCAGCGTCTGTCCGGCCACCGTCATGGGCAGGCCGGCGGCCAGCAGGGCGTTGCGCGCGAGGTTCATGCCGGCCGTGCCGGCGGTCAGCACCGAGCCGATGACCACGTCCTCGATCTCGGCGGCATCGATGCCGGCGCGGTCCACCGCGTGGCGCAGGGCGTGCGCCATCAGCGAGGGTGACTTGGTGTGGTTGAACGCGCCCTTGAAGGCCCGCCCGATGGGCGTGCGGGCAGTGGACACAATGACGGCTTCTCTCATGGGGGCTCCGGTGAACGAGGGGGTAACGGGG
>JAGXRS010000176.1 GCA_018335615.1 Hydrogenophaga sp.
AAACCCAGCATGGTCGCCATGTTCGGCCGGATCATGCCCGCCCCTTTGGCAATGCCGGTGGCGCTCACCGAACGCCCGCCGATGTCAAACCGCCGGCTCACCGCCTTGGGCAGCGTGTCGGTGGTCATGATGCCTTGCGCCGCCGCCAGCCACTGGGCGCCGGTGGCAACGGGCGCCAGCGCCGCCTGTTCAAGCGCCCGAGGCAAGCCGGCCAACAGGCGCTCCAGCGGCAGCGGCTCCATGATGACGCCGGTGGAGAACGGCAGGATCTGCTCGTGGCCCAGGCCCAGGGCACGCGCCAGGGCGCTGCAGGTCTGACGCGCCACCGCCAGCCCTGGCTCGCCCGTGCCCGCGTTGGCATTGCCGGTGTTGATGACCATCGCCCGCACGCCAGCACCCGCCGCCAGGTGCTCGCGACACACCTGGACCGGCGCGGCGGCATAGCGATTCTGCGTGAAGACCGCCCCCACGACCGATCCTTCATCGAGCAGGAACACCGTCAGGTCCTTGCGGTTCGCTTTTCGAATGCCGGCCTCGGCGACGCCAATGCGCACGCCGGGAATCGCCAGCAGCGCATCGGCCACAGGGGTGTCGAGTTGGACAGGCATGGAACTTCTCCGTGAATGAATCGAGTCAGTGGCCGCCGCGAGCGGATCCACACAAGGCCGCTGACAGCGGCCGGGCGCGCATCAGGCCAGTTTGCCGTGGCACTGCTTGTATTTCTTGCCGCTGCCGCAAGGGCACGGATCATTGCGGCCCACGCGAGGCACCTCGGCTGCAGCCACTGCACCAGGGGTCTGGGTAAAACGCTCAACCTCTCCAGTTTCCGTGGGTGCGGTGTAGGTCACGTTGGCAAACTGCTCGGCGCGCTCTTCCAGTTGCTCGGCCGCCTGCGCCATCTGCTCGGGCGACTGCACGCGCACATTCATCAGCACACGCGTCACGTCGTTCTTCACGCTGTCCAGCAACTGACCGAAGAGCACAAACGCTTCGCGCTTGTACTCCTGCTTCGGCTGCTTCTGGGCATAGCCGCGCAGGTGGATGCCCTGGCGCAGGTAGTCCAGTGCGGACAGGTGTTCACGCCACTGACCGTCAATGGTCTGCAGCAACACGACACGCTCAAACTGGGTGAAGTTTTCTTCCCCCACCAGTTGCACCTTCCCGTCAAACACGGCCTTGGCCGCAGCCAGCACGCGTTCGACGATGTCGTCTGGCTCGATGCTCTCGGCATCGCTGACCCACGAGGCCACCGGCACCTCCACCGCCCATTCCTCGCGCAGCGTGCGCTCCAGTCCGGGCAGGTCCCACTGCTCCTCCACGCTGCCTTCGGGCACAAACTGGTGCACCACATCGGTGAAGCAACCTTCGCGCAGCGAGTCGATCTGCGCGCGCAGGTTGGCGGCATCCAGAATGTCGTTGCGCTGCTGGTAGATCACCTTGCGCTGGTCGTTGGACACGTCGTCGTATTCCAGCAGCTGCTTGCGGATGTCGAAATTGCGCGCTTCCACCTTGCGTTGGGCGCTTTCGATGCTGCGCGTGACAATGCCCGCCTCGATGGCCTCGCCTTCGGGCATCTTCAGGCGGTCCATGATCGCGCGCACGCGGTCACCCGCGAAGATGCGCATGAGGGAATCGTCCAGGCTCAGGTAGAAACGCGAGGAGCCCGGGTCGCCCTGGCGGCCCGAGCGGCCACGCAACTGGTTGTCGATACGCCGCGACTCGTGGCGTTCGGTAGCGATGATGCGCAGGCCTCCGAGGGCTTTGACCTTGTCGTGGTCCTGCTGCCACTGCTGACGCACGTCGGCCACTCGGGCCGCGCGCGTGGCCTCATCCAGTGACGCGTCGGCCATGACCGCATCAAGCATCTTTTCCAGGTTGCCGCCCAGCACGATGTCGGTGCCGCGGCCCGCCATGTTGGTGGCAATGGTGATCGCGCCGGGGCGCCCAGCCTGGATGATGATGTCGGCCTCGCGGGCGTGCTGCTTGGCGTTGAGCACCTCGTGGGGCAGGTTCTCGGCCTGGAGCAGGCTGGCGATGATCTCCGAGTTCTCGATCGACGAGGTGCCCACCAGCACCGGCTGACCACGTTCGTGGCATTCGCGGATGTCCTCGATTGCCGCGACGTACTTTTCCTTGGTGGTCTTGTACACGCGATCGAGCTGGTCGGTGCGTGCACTGGGGCGGTTGGCGGGAATGACCACGGTTTCCAGACCGTAGATTTCCTGGAATTCGTAGGCTTCGGTGTCGGCCGTCCCGGTCATGCCAGCCAGCTTGCCGTACAGGCGGAAATAGTTCTGGAAGGTGATCGATGCCAGCGTCTGGTTTTCCGGCTGGATGTGCGCGCCTTCCTTGGCTTCCACCGCCTGGTGCAAGCCATCGCTCCAGCGCCGCCCCGACATGAGCCGGCCGGTGAATTCGTCCACGATGACGATCTCGCCGCCCTGGTTCACATAGTGCTGGTCGCGGTGGTAGAGGTGGTGCGCCTTGAGCGAGGTCACCAGGTGGTGCAGCAGGGCGATGTTGGCCGGGTCGTACAGCGATGCCCCCTCGGGCAACAGCCCCGCCCCGCTCAGCAGCCGCTCGGCATTTTCGTGCCCCTGCTCCGTCAGGTGGATCGAGTGGGCCTTTTCGTCCACCGTGAAATCGCCTGGCGTGATGACGCCCTCTCCGGTGCGCGGGTCCGCCTCACCTTCTTGGCGAACCAGGCTCGGGATGAGCTGGTTGATGGCGATGTAGAGCGGCGTCTGATCTTCTGCCTGACCGCTGATGATCAGCGGGGTGCGAGCCTCGTCGATCAGAATCGAGTCCACCTCGTCGACGATGGCGTAGTTCAGCCCGCGCTGCACACGGTCCCCCGCCTCGTAGACCATGTTGTCGCGCAGGTAATCGAAACCGTATTCGTTGTTCGTGCCGTAGGTGATGTCGGCACGGTAGGCCGCCTGCTTTTCATCCCGGGGGGCCTGGGGCAGGTTGATGCCCACGGTGAGCCCGAGGAAGTTGTAGAGCCGCCCCATCCATTGGGCGTCCCGGCTGGCCAGGTAGTCGTTCACCGTCACGACGTGCACGCCCTTGCCCGTGAGCGCATTCAGGTACACCGGCAGTGTGGCCGTCAGGGTCTTGCCTTCGCCGGTGCGCATCTCGGCCACCTTGCCGTGGTGCAGGGCCAGGCCCCCCACCATCTGGACGTCAAAGTGGCGCATTTTCATGATGCGCTTGCTGCCCTCGCGGACCACGGCAAATGCCTCGGGAAGTACCGATTCAAGCGTCTCGCCATCGGCAATGCGTCGCTTGAACTGTTCTGTCTGACCCCGGAGCTCCTCGTCGCTCAGCTTTTCGTATTGTGCTTCCAGACCATTGATGCGTTCCACGGTCTTGCGGTAGGTCTTGAGCAATCGATCGTTGCGGCTACCGAAAATTTTGGTGAGGAAGTTTGTGGCCATACGTACAGATCAGCTCCGAACACCAGGCGGTGCCGCAGAGGCAAAGGGGAATCGGAATGCTTCAGGCGACGGGCGCCGGACATACCGGAGATGGTCCAGCAGATACCGACGATCGCTCGTTATTCAAGAGCAAGGCGGCCATTTTACCTGCCGCCCATTCCCGACTCAGCGCCGAGGGGCGGCGCGCACCTGAGCCGGCCCTTTTGCCGTGGTCATGCTGTCGCCAGCCGCCAGGAAACGCTGCGGATCCTGCGGGATGCCCGATACCCACACCTCGAAATGCAGGTGCGGACCTGTGGAGCGCCCGGTGGACCCCACAGCCGCGATCTTCTGCCCGCGTTTGACAATATCGCCCTTCTTCACGAACACCTTGGAAGCGTGGGCGTAGCGGGTGATGAGTTCGTTGCCATGGTCAATCTCGACCATGTTGCCGTAAGCGGCGTGGTATTCCTGCACCACCACAACGCCACCTGCCGCCGCCAATATGGGTGTGCCCACGTCAGCAGGAAAGTCCAGACCGGTGTGCAGGGCCGACCGGCCGGTGAAGGGATCGATGCGAAAGCCGAACGCGGAACCAGCCTCCACCCCGACCACCGGGCTTTCGGTGGGAATCATCCGCTGCTGCATTTTCTGATCGAAAAGCCGCGACTCGACCACCGTGAGCAAATCCACGCGGTGGCCGCCGATCTGATCCAGCTGTTCCATCGCCGACATCAGGTCCTCGACGGAAAGATCCCGGCCGCCCACCAGAGCGCCGCCCGCGCCTGGCTTTTGCCGAAACTCACCCGGGCTAAGCCCAGCCAGCCCAGCCACCCGTTCGCCCAAGGACTCCAACTGAACCATGCGCGCCTGCATCTCGCCGAGCTTGCGGGCCATCGCGTCGAGGTTCTCGCGCATATAGACCTCCTGGGTCTGCACTTCGCTCTGGTGCACGAGTCGAGCGACCGACGTGAAACCCGGCCATCCCTGGCGCACTCCCTCCAGGAACACGCCATGGTAGACCGCCATGGAGCCAAGCATGAGCAAGACCGAACCCAGGGCGCCAGCGGCGACCAGCTTGTACCCGCTGAGGTACAGGGCGCGGCTACGGGCGAGCCAGGCGTCCGTGATAATGATGTGCACGTTTCAACCTTTCGTAGGCTCCAGGTCCGAAGCCGAACGTTTCCATCGCATGAGCCCCGCCCCACGATCCCATTCCATGTTCAGCCTCGAGCAGGCCGTTGGCGCTGCACCCTCGCTTGCCGCCTTGCAGCAACGGGTGCGGGAGTCTCAGCGCTGCCTGGACATGGTGCGACACCAGATTCCACCCGGACTGCGCCCGCACGTCAAAGCCGGTCCACTCGAGGAAACCCAGTGGTGTCTGCTGGTGGCGAGCGCGGCCGCTTCTACCAAGCTCCGGCAACTTTTGCCTGCCTTGCAGGAGACATTGACCCGGGGCGGTGCGCCAGTTAGCGCCATTCGCATCAAAGTTCAAATGCCGGGACGGTGATGCCGCCTCAGCGGCGGCGCTGGGTGTTCGGATGGTGCCGCTTGTCTGACTCGAACAGACGACCTATCGCTTACAAGGCGATTGCTCTACCAACTGAGCTAAAGCGGCGCAAAGGTTATTTTACTTGACGCGTTTGAGCTGCGGCCGCTTGCCCCCGCCTGCAGGAGGACCTGCGGGAGGAGGCTCGACCGGATGAGGAGCCTCGCCCGACGGATCTTGCGGCACAGACCGCAACGATCCGCGCACGGCGAGCGCATCAGATGCGCCGTCCGCCGGCTCGGCTCCCTGGACGTCGGCAGAACGCGGCGACGGATCGAGCGCCAGCGCCGCCGGGGGTGGCGCAGGAAAAGCCATCCCTTGCCCGTTCTCGCGTGCATAGATGGCCACCACATGGCTCACCGGGACCATGATCTCGCGGGCCACACCGCCAAAGCGGGCCTTGAACTCCACGAAATCGTTCCCCAGCCGAAGTGCGCTGGTGGCGTCCGGACTGACATTCAGAACGATCTCACCATTCTTCACGTATTCCATGGGCACGCGCACCGACGCATCGACCTGCACCGCCAGGTAGGGCGAGAAGCCGTTATCCGTGCACCACTCGTGCAGGGCACGGATGAGGTAGGGACGGGTAGAAGGGGTGTCTGGCTCGGAGGACATCATGAAGCAACTGCGTGTGACCATGCACCCGGCACAGGCCGGATGACGCGGATCATTTGCGCATGACCTTTTCGGAAGGGGTCAGCGCCTCGATGTAGGCGGGACGCGAGAAGATGCGTTCGGCGTACTTCAACAACGGCGCGGCGTTTTTGCTCAGTTCGATGCCGTAGAAATCCAGGCGCCAGAGCAACGGTGCAATCGCCACGTCCAGCATCGAGAAATTATCGCCGAGCATGAACTTGTTCTTGAGGAACACGGGCGCGAGTTGCGTCAGACGGTCACGGATGTGGGCGCGGGCCTTTTCCAGTGCCTTCTCGTTGCCTTTGGTCGCGCGCGATTCCAGCATCGACACATGGGCAAACAATTCCTTCTCGAAGTTCAGCAGAAACAGACGCACGCGGGCACGGTCCACCGGATCGCCGGGCATCAGCTGCGGATGGGGGAAGCGCTCGTCGATGTACTCGTTGATGATGTTCGATTCGTACAGGATCAGGTCGCGCTCCACCAGAATCGGCACCTGCCCATACGGGTTCATCACGCTGATGTCTTCGGGCTTGTTGTACAGGTCAACGTCCCGGATCTCAAAATCCATGCCTTTTTCAAACAGGACAAAACGGCAACGGTGGGAATAGGGGCAGGTGGTGCCCGAGTACAAGACCATCATGAGGGAGGCTCCTTAATGCAAAAACAGTGGCTGCAGCGCCGACATGGGTGCTGCGAACCACTGTGGAACGGAGGGTGTGCCAAGCGAAGCGGCAGCACCCGGCCGGGGTGAGATTACTTGATGTCTTTCCAGAAGACGGCGTTCAGCCTCCAGGCCACCACCGTGAAGGCAGCAAGGAACAGCAACACCCACACGCCGATGCGCACACGGGTGTTCTGGGCAGGCTCGCCCATCCACTGCAGGTAGGCCACGAGGTCGCCCACGTTCTGGTCGAATTCGGTCGCGTTCATCAGGCCGGCTTTGGCCGGCTCCCAGCCGCGGTGCAACTCCGCTTCCTGACCGTGGCTGACAACCTTCTCAAACACGGGCACGCGCTCGCCCTGCAGCTCCCACAGGGGATTGGGCATGCCGATGTTGGGGAACACGAGGTTGTTCCAGCCGGTGGGCTTGGTGTCGTCGCGGTAGTACGTGCGCAGCAGCGTGTAGATGTAGTCCGGACCTGTGCCCGCGTGGCTCGAACGCGAACGGGCGATCACGGTGAGATCGGGCGGGTTGGCACCGAACCACGCTTTCGCATCGCGCGGATCGATGGCCGCCCTCATGGTGTCACCGATCTTGTCGGTGGCAAAGGTCAGGTTTTCCGCGATTTGCTTGTCGTTCAGGCCGATGTCGCGCAAACGGTTGTAGCGCATGAAGGCCGCCGAGTGGCAGTTTAGGCAGTAGTTCACGAACAGCTTGGCACCGTTCTGCAACGCGGCCATGTCGTTGGTGCGGGCTGGTGCTTTGTCCAGCGGAAAACCGCTGCCAGCCGCCAGGGCGGCGCCCGACAAACCCAAGGCCAACATGAAGCCCAGAAGGATTTTTTTCATTTGCTTGACTCTCCGGAATGGCTGGTTCGGGCTCAGTGGGGCTTGAAGGTGACGCGGGTCGGCACCGGCTTGAACTCACCGAGGCGGCTCCACCAGGGCATCAGCAGGAAAAAACCGAAATAGAACAGGGTACCGACCTGCGACACACGCTCACCGATGGGCGACGGGGGCAACACGCCGAGGTATCCCAGGATCAGGAAGTTGATCACGAACACGGCATACAGCCACTTGTTCCAGGTCGGGCGGTACCGGATCGAACGGACAGGGCTGTTGTCCAGCCAGGGCAGGAAGAACAGGATGACCACAGCGCCCCCCATGGCGACCACGCCCCAGAACTTGGCGTCAATGGCCAGCATCAGGGCCACCATCACCACGGCACCACCCACCACGGCGGCTTTCATCATGGCATTCAGCTTGGCCTTGGCCACACCCAGCACGGCACCCAGCAGCACACAGGCAATCAGGGCATACATCATCTCGCTGGTGATGGCACGCAGCATCGAGTAGAACGGCGTGAAGTACCAGACCGGCGCGATGTGCAGCGGCGTGACCAGCGGGTCGGCGGGAATGAAGTTGTTGTACTCCAGGAAGTAGCCGCCGAACTCGGGCGCGAAGAACACGATGGCGGAGAACACCATCAGGAACACCGACACACCCAGAATGTCGTGCACGCTGTAATAGGGGTGGAACGGAATGCCGTCGAGCGGAATGCCTTTCTCATCCTTGAGCGCCTTGATTTCAACGCCGTCGGGATTGTTCGAGCCCACTTCGTGCAGCGCGATGATGTGCGCCACCACCAGGCCCAGCAGCACCAGCGGCACGGCAATGACGTGGAAGCTGAAGAAGCGGTTCAGGGTGGCGTCGCCCACGACGAAGTCACCCCGGATCAGCAGGGCCAGATCAGGACCGATGAAGGGAATGGCCGAGAACAGGTTCACGATCACCTGTGCACCCCAGTAGGACATCTGACCCCATGGCAACAGGTAGCCCATGAAGGCTTCGGCCATCAGCACCAGGAAGATGGCGCAGCCGAACACCCAGACCAACTCGCGTGGCTTGCGGTACGAACCGTAGATCAGACCCCGGTACATGTGCAGGTAGACCACCACGAAGAACATGGAGGCGCCGGTGGAGTGCATGTAGCGGATCAGCCAGCCCCAGGGCACGTCACGCATGATGTATTCGACCGAGGCAAACGCGAGGGCGGCGTCCGGCTTGTAGTGCATCACCAGGAAGATACCGGTGACGATCTGGATCACCAGCACCAGCAGCGCCAGCGAGCCGAAAAAGTACCAGAAGTTGAAGTTCTTCGGCGCGTAGTACTCGGCCAGGTGCTCGTTGTAGAGCTTGGACAGCGGGAACCGGTTGTCGACCCAGTTCAGGGCCTTCTGGCCCATGGGTGCGTCGGGGGAGATTTCTTTGAATTCAGCCATGGATTGCCTCTGAGGTCAGTTGTCTGCTTGCACTGCGAGGTACGGCAGCTCAGGCCTTTTTCTCTTCACCGACCAACAGGGTGGTGTCGGACAGGTAATGGTGCGGCGGGACTTCCAGGTTGTCGGGCGCCGGCTTGTTCTTGAACACGCGACCGGCCACGTCAAACGTGGAACCATGGCAGGCACACAGGAAGCCGCCCTGCCAGTCGTCCGGCAGCGAGGGCTGGGGACCGGGGGTGAGCTTGTCCCCTGGCGAGCAGCCCAGATGGGTGCAGATCCCCACGGCCACCAGCACCTCGGGATTGATGGATCGGTGACGGTTCTGGGCGTAGCTGGGCGTTGGGTAAGCCATGCGCACAGAGTTCGGGTCGGCCAACTGGTCTTCGACCTTCTCCAGCGACGCCAGCTGCTCGGGCGTGCGGCGCATGATCCACACCGGCTTGCCGCGCCATTCCACCACGCGCTTCTCACCGGGTTGCAAAGTGGAAATGTCCACCTCGACAGCCGCGCCAGCGGCCCGCGCACGCTCGGATGGCTGGAAACTGCTCACGAACGGAACGGCGACAGCGGCTGCACCCACGCCACCCATGGCGCAGGATGTGATCAGCCAGGTTCGGCGGCTGCTATCGACAGACGCATCGACGGTTGCTTCACTCATGGGGATCTTTCAATCAGTTTCGAGGGGACGTTAGGGTCAACCCGGCATTGTACTGGAGGCAGCTTGTGCGGCCCTGGGTTGGTCGAGAACCCAACTGGACTATTGTGACAAGCCAACAGGCGCGACACACCACCGAATCGTCAGGCCGCTGTAATGCTTTTTCCTCTGCATGCCAGAATCTCGTGGCGGCGCTGGGCCAGCGATTTTTCGCCGCGGAAGGCCATCAACACAACCGGAGGACGCCATGGGCGTGATGCAGGAATTCAGGGAGTTTGCGGTCAAGGGCAACGTGATCGATCTCGCCGTGGGCGTGATCATCGGGGGTGCGTTCGGAAAGATCGTGGCATCGCTGGTCGACGACGTGATCATGCCCACCTTGGGGGCGGTGGTGGGACAGCTGGATTTCTCCAATCTGTTTGTGGTGCTGGGCACTGCCCCGGAGGGCACTGCGCGCACCCTGGCCGCGATGAAGGCAGCGGGCGTGCCGGTGCTGGCCTACGGCAATTTCATCACCGTGGCGCTCAACTTCCTGATCTTGGCTTTCATCATTTTCCTGATGGTCAAGCAGATCAACCGCCTCAAGCGCACCAAGGCAGTGGCGCCAGCCGCGGCGCCTGCCACCGCGGAAGACGTGTTGCTGCTGCGCGAAATCCGCGACAGCCTGCGCCGGTAGGGGTGCGCCGCAGCGGAGACTCACATGCCCTGGGATCCCAGAGCAGCGTCGAGCGCCGCCAGCAGGCTTCCCGGGCTGGCCCGACCGGTGCCGGCGATGTCGAATGCCGTGCCGTGGTCGGGGCTGGTTCGCACGAAGGGCAGCCCCAGTGTGGTGTTCACGCCGTCGTCCAGGCCCAGCAGCTTCACGGGGATGAGCCCTTGGTCGTGGTACATGGCCACCACCACATCAAATGCACCCTGACGCGCCCGCATGAACACGGTGTCGGGGGCGTGGGGTCCGCTGCACAGAATGCCCGCCTCGCGGGCCTGGCGGACAGCCGGCTCGATGGTGTCGACCTCTTCACGCCCGAACAGCCCCCCCTCACCTGCGTGCGGGTTGAGCCCGGCCACGGCCACACGGGGCGCAGCCAGGCCGATCTGACAAAAGTGCTGGTGCGTGATGCGCAGCGTCTCGACGATCTGCTCGCGGGTAACGGCGGCGAGTGCGTCACGCAGCGACACATGGATGCTCACCAGCACGGTGCGCAATCCCGGACAGCTCAGCATCATGCGCACCGGCACCTGCGACACCCCAACCCCCAGATGCGCGGCTGCCAGCGACTGGAGCATTTCGGTGTGCCCCGGAAACGACACACCGGCTGCCGACAAGGCCTCTTTGTGGACCGGCGCGGTGACCACGGCCCGGGCCTCGCCGCGCAAGGCGGCCTGTGCCGCCCAGGCGATGCAATCAGCGGCCGCCTGGCCCGCTTGTGCGCTGATGCGACCCACGGGCACGGGCGACGCGATGCGGCAGGCTTGCACCATGGCCACGCAGTGTTCAGGCACGTCGCGCCACTGGGACAGGTGCTCGATCTCGGCCCACATCAGGTCCGAGCCGGCAGGGGACCTGGCATCCGCCGAGAGGGCAGCCGCCCGGCGAAGGGTGTCCAGATCACCTGCCACGACCACCTGCCGCCGCAGCGCCGGGCGCGCACGCAATGCCTTGGCGATGATCTCGGGGCCGATCCCCGCGGGGTCTCCCATGGTCAACACGACCGGCAAATCGGCGGACGGGGCGGTGGTGGTCATCCGTTCAAGCCGGGTTGTCAATGTCGATGAACACATGTTCCAGACCCAGTTGGGCCGCCACATGGGATCCCACAGCGGCCACGCCGTAGCGTTCAGAGGCGTGGTGTCCGCAGGCGATGTAGGCCACACCGGATTCGCGGGCGTAATGCGCCTGGGGCTCGGAAATTTCCCCGGTGATGAACACATCAGCACCAGCTGCAATCGCCGCTTCGAAATAGCTTTGCGCGCCGCCCGTGCAGAGTGCCACGCGCGAGACGGGACGTCCGGCCTCCCCTACCAGGGTGACGAATCGCCCGAGACTGCCCTGCACCTGGGCCGCCAGCGCACCCGCCGAGGTCACCGGACACTCGCCCATGAAGCCCAGCGACTGCTCGCCAAAGCGTCCGCGCTGATCGGGGTAGACCTGAACACCCAGTCGCTGCGCCAGCTGGGCGTTGTTCCCGAGTTCGGCATGCGCATCCAGCGGCAGGTGGTAGGCCAACAGGTTGATGTCGTGGCGCAGGAGGCACGACAGGCGCTGCTTCATCCAGCCAGTGACCCGACCATCCTGACCGCGCCAGAACAGCCCATGGTGCACCAGCACGGCATCGGCCCCTGCGTCCCGCGCCGCTTCGATCAAGGCCAGGCTCGCCGTCACGCCGGTGACGAGCTTGCGAACGTCGGCTCGCCCCTCCACCTGGAGCCCGTTAGGACCGTAGTCCCGAAACTGTGTGGGCTGCAGCAGCGTGTCGAGGGTCGCCAGCAGAAGGGCGCGCGGAACAGCGAACGTGTGATCAGGCATGGGCGAAATGGCGTACAAGCTGGGCGGCTCATGGCGAGCAGCACGATATCAGCACCCCAGGCGCCGATGCCCTATTCTGACAGCGAGTCCCCGGCGCTGGGCATGCCCCTGCCAGCGCTCACCTGCCCCGATTCGCCTGTTCGGCCTCGTTCATCTTGCGCACGAAGAAGCGGTAGAACCAGAAGGCCATGAACACGATGAACAAGAGGCCTGAAATGCTGAACAGACCGTAATCGGTTGAGAAAAGGTCGACGATTGCTTTCATGTGTTACTCCATCTTCTATTGACAAGCGACCATTTCACCCCCGAAAGGGGAACCGCGCATTGACGCTGGTCAAGTCGCTTGATCTCCCGGGCCTGGACACCATATGCGGGACAATCAATGGCAGGCGCTGCCCGCCGTCGCACCCCCTCTTCTCAGTCTCCTGTACCCCAATCCCATGAAACGACTCTGGCTTGTGTTTGCCCAATCTGTCACCGTGATGCTGGCGGTCTTTTTTGTGGTCGCCACGCTCAAGCCGCAGTGGCTCGGTCGCCAGGCCACCATGACCGGCTCGGTCG
>JAGXRS010000177.1 GCA_018335615.1 Hydrogenophaga sp.
CCGGCTCGCGCCCTCTGTGCGCGCCACCCACGCGCCCCGCATCTTGCTGCTGCACGGCTCGTTGCGCGCGCGCTCCTTCAGCCGCCTGGTGGTCGAGGAATGTGCCCGCCTGCTGGAGGCGATGGGCGCCGAGACGCGCCTGTTCAACCCCGCCGGGCTGCCGCTGGTGGACGACGCGCCCGAGTCACACCCCAAGGTGCAGGAACTGCACGAGCTGGTGCGCTGGAGCGAAGGCATGGTGTGGTGCTCGCCCGAACGCCACGGCGCCATGACCGGCCTCATGAAGACCCAGATCGACTGGATTCCCCTGTCGCAAGGCGCGGTTCGCCCCACCCAGGGCAAAACGCTGGCGGTGATGCAGGTCTGCGGCGGCTCGCAGTCCTTCAACGCCGTCAACCAGATGCGCGTGCTCGGGCGCTGGATGCGCATGATCACCATCCCCAACCAGTCCTCGGTGGCCAAGGCCTTCATGGAGTTCGACGACAACGACCGGATGAAGCCGTCGCCCTACTTCGACCGCGTGGTGGACGTGGCAGAGGAACTGGTGAAGTTCACCCTGCTCACGCGTGATGTGTCGCCTTATCTGGTGGACCGCTACAGCGAGCGCCAGGAAAGTGCCGAGGCACTCTCGCGGCGGGTGAACCAGCCGTCGATCTGAGGCGGGAACCACGCAGCGCGGCGGTAGCACCGCGCCGCGCGCCGGTTCACCCCGCGGGGGGCGTGTCGCTTGTCCCCATCGAATCGGCAAAGGCGGTGTGGATCTCTTGTTCCAGCAATGGCAGGGCCCGCTCGTACAGCAGCCAGTCGCCCGAGCGCGCCGACAGTTCAAGACCCTTGCACACACGCTGCGCCCGGCTGGCCGACAGCAACGCCAGGCTGCTGCCCATGCGGTGGAGCGCAAAGCGGACCGCCTCCGTCGAGCGCTCCTCAAGGGCCTTGTGCAACATCGCCATTTCTTCGTCCAGGCTGGACGCAAGCCGCTGGGCAAAGCCCTGAAACCGCTCGTCATCCTGGCCCATCAGCTGCCGCAGGGCGGTATCGGTCGTCGTCGCGGCGGGTCGGCGCCCGGCCGGCGGGGCATTGGCTGCAGGGGCCGCAGCGACGGCCCGCGGGGTGGCCCGGGCGATGGCGTCGAGCGCGCCTTGCATGGCGGCCACCAGCGCCGACAGGTCGATGGGCTTGGACGCGTAGCTGTCGAAGCCCGATGCCAGGTAATGGGCCTTGTCCCCGTGCATGGCGTTCGCCGTGACCGCCACCACCGGCGTGCGGCGCAGGCCGCGTTCGCGCTCCAGCTCGCGGATGCGCTGGGTCGCCTGCTCGCCGTTGGTGCCGGGCATCTGCACATCCATCAGCACCAGGTCAAGACCGCCGCGCTCCCACTCGGCCACGGCCTCGTCGCCGTTGGTTGCCTTGCGCACCTCGCAACCCATGCGCTCCAGCAGGCGGCTGATGAGCAACTCGTTCACGGGGTGGTCTTCTGCCACCAGCACGCGCAAGCCCGGAAACCGCTGCTCGAAGCGCTGGGGCTCGGCCGGGTTGGCCGTCAGGCTCGCCGAGCGCACGGCGCGCGGGGTTTCCTCGCGCAAGGGCAGCCAGACGGTGAAGCAACTGCCCCGCCCGGGCTCGCTCTGCACGGCGATGCGGCCACCCATGAGCTGCACCAGTCGCGAGCAGATCGCCAGGCCCAGGCCACTGCCACCGACATGAGGCGCGCCGCAGGCATCGGCCGGGGTGAAGGCATCGAAGATGGTGGCCTGTTGACCGGCGGGAATGCCCACCCCGGAATCCTCCACGTCCAGCTGCAGCCAGGGCTTGCCCGAGTCCACCGCGCAGTCGGCCCGCACCTCAATGGAGCCGCCGCTGTCGGTGAATTTGACGGCATTGGACAGCAGGTTGCCCAGCACCTGACGCAAGCGCATCGGATCGCCCCGGGCCTGCACCGGCAGGGCCGGGTCGATGGTCAGGGAGAAGCGGATCGACTTGGCGGCGGCCTGCTGCCGGTAAAGCGTGGCGATCTCGTTCAACTCGCGGCTGAGCTGGAAGGAGATGTCTTCCAGCTGCAGCTTGCCGGCCCCGATGCCCGAAAAGTCAAGCACATCGTTGAGCAAGGTCAGCAAGCTCTGGGCCGACTCGTTCATGAGACCGAGCCAGTTCTTCTGTTCGGCATCGAGGCGCGAGTCCATCAGGAGCGAGGAGAGCCCCATGATGGCGTTGAGCGGTGTGCGCACCTCGTGGCTGATCTTGGCCAGGAAATTGCTGTTGACGCGGCTGCTCCGTTCCTCCCGCGGGTGTGCCCCCTGCCGCTCTTCTTCCGCCCGCTTGCGTTCGCTGATGTCGGCATGGGTGCCCATCAAGCGCAGCACGCGGCCATCGCGACCGCGCAGCGCCACCATGCCATGGCTCTCGATCCAGAGCCAGCCGTGCGCGCCGCGCACCCGGTACTCGGCGACGGCGCGCCGGCTTTGTTGCTGCAGCAGGGCACGGAACTGCGACTCGACCCGCTCCCGGTCGTCGGGGTGTACGCGTTCGCGAAGCTCCTGGGCGTTCCAGTACCCCTCGGCTGCCACGTCGCCGACCATTTCGCCCCAGCGGGCACTCAAGCGCACATCGGGCGAGTTCAGGTCCCACTCCCAGAGCGCCAGACCCGCCGCTTCGACCGCCAGGGCCAGGCGGTCGCGTGTATCGCTGAGCGCGCTCAGGGCCGACGGGCGGCTGTGTTCGCTCAGGGCTGACGGCCGGCTGTGCTCGCCGAGCGCGCCCAAGGCCGACAGCCGGCTGTTGGACGCCCGATGCATGGAGCCCCGCAACTGGTCGATCTCGGCGTTCTGCCGGTCCAGCTCGGCGAGCAGCTGGTGCACCCGCTCGCGCTCCTGCTCAAGCGTGATGCGCATCTGCTGGAGGTCTTGCGCAAGACGCTGCGGAACCGAAATAGACAAAGGATGGGTCATGGGTGGCGATCAATTCTGGCCAAGGAGATGTCGGCAGAGACAAGGTCAATCAGTGGAATATTCACAACTCACGAGAAATCCACCACCTATTTCTTTTTACATTCTATTTTTCACGATCACCGCTGTATCGGCAAAGAGCGCTCAAAAGTTTACTTTTGGTGCGGCGATGGCGCCAGGACTGGGTCGGCGCAGGCGCCTGGCTCTCATTGCCGGCCACGCCGACGTGCAGGCCGAACAGGGCGGGAGCCGGGCCGTGGCCCGAATCAAGCAGCAGGCCTGGAGCGGTGGGCGACTCAACGGGCACACCCAGCGCCAGCGCGCCCACACACGGCAGCACACGGCAGCTGCTGCCCAGCGGGGGCCATGGGGTCCCGGACCAGGCCCATCGCCCACAGAGGGGGTGAATCGACAGGAAAACGTTGAGACCCGGACCGCTGAGGTGGAGAGCCGAATTTTTCCAACGAACCCGGGCCGGCTGCTCAGGCCGCCGACTGCATCGCGCGCCGCGTCGCCAGCGCCGTCACAAACCCTTGCAACCACGACGGCATGACCGGCTTCTCGACCACGATCGTGTTCGGCGGCAAGCCACCCCGGGCCTCGATCTCCTGCGCGCTCAATCCCGTGATGACCACCATCAACAGGCCTTCAAACGCGGGGTTGGAACGCAAGGTGCGCAACAAAGCCAGGCCATCCACGCCGGGCATGTTCAGGTCGGTGAACAGCACATCGGGACGCAGGTTGTGGATATCGATCAGGGCCTCCATCGCCGAGGCCATCACGGTGCAGTCCACGGGCAGTTTCCAGCTGCCGATCAGCTCGCTCATCATCTCGCGGGTGGTGGCATCGTCGTCCACCACCAGCATGCGCACATAGGGGTCACTGGGTGTGAGCGAATAGGCCTTGACGCCGTGCTCGCTCTGATAGGACCGGATGGAACCCATCGATATGCGGCGATGCCCGCCCTTGGTACGCCAAGCCTCCAGTTCGCCCTTCTCGACCAGCGATTGAATGGTGCCGACCGACAGACCCAGCAGTCGGGCCGCATAGAACGTCCCGCAATAGTCGGCCGTCGGGTTGCTAACAGTTTTGTCTTCCATCATTGGAATAATAGTCAAGAAGCCCAAGCGCAAGGGTCAGGCATTGCCCTGAATGCACGGCAGGCCCTGAAAGCCAGCCGCTTGCCAGGGCATGCTGCCCAAAAAAAGGGGCCAAAGCGGGGATGAGACAGACGCCTCACGAGAACCCCATCAACGCAAGACACAAGAAAAGAAGGCTGCCATGCCTTCGTGCTTGGGACGCCGCAGACCGTACCCGCCTCCCCAGGGGAGCTGCAAGCATGAAGCATGCCGATGGCGTCAGAGCGGTGATCGACACAGGGAATGGTCAATTCCAGGCATCTTACGTCGAGCAAACTGACAAAAATCAGACTTCAGCAGAACCTGACAGGCGGTCAACACCCCACCCGCACCCTCTTGCACCCGATCCAGACCCAAGTCTTGTGAACACCCGACAGTCTGGTTACCCAGTCGGGTATTTTATTTTTATCATTTTGAATCGATACACTACATTTGAATCAATTTATTACCATTATTTGTGAGCAGGTGGCACGATGCAACATGAGCGGGTCGCACACCCTGGACCCAGCGGTGCCGCGACCACATGGGCCTCTCCCCGGCTGGGGGCACGATGGTCGTCCTTCAGGCGCACACTGGGCGGCATTGCCTCCGATGGCTTGCAGCGGCGCATCTACATCGCGGCCATCGTGGTGGGGGCGCTGTTGCTCGCCCTGGTGTCGCGCAGCGTGCTGGAGACCAACCGCCTGATCCAGCACACGCTGGAAGAGGAGCTGAACACCCACCTCCAGGCCATCGGCCTCAGCGTGCGAGAGTCCTTGAGCCTGGCCGACTTCACGGCCATACAGGCCCGCAAGCAGTGGCTGCAGGAGGGGCGGATCAAGTCGCACCCCGACTATGTCGAAGACTTTCCCAACTTCAAGGACCTCATTTCACAGGTCGCGATCATCAACCAGAACGGGTACCTGGCAGCCAGCTCGCAAACGACGCAGGTGAACCCCATTTACCTGGGGTACCGTGAGCATTTCCGCGTCCACCGCGACAGCCCGCACGATGCGGTGTTTGTCAGCGAGCCCGTGATAGGCCGCATCTCGCAAACGCGCTCGGTTCAGTTCACCCGGCCGATCCGGGACAAAGACCAGCAGTTCGTTGGCGTGGTGGTCATCAGCCTCAACCCGGCGTACATCGAACAGAACCTCTTCGACCGCATCGGCCGCCCCCATCACCAGGTGCTGCTGATGGGCAGCGATGGCCGGCTGAGGGTCGGCAGCAACGGCCAGGCAGGCCCGGAACAGCCGTTCAACAGCGCGAATGCGCACCCTGAAGATCCGTGGCGAGGGCAGCATTTCTGGAAGAGCCAGGCACTGGACGAATACGGACTGGAGCTCCAGGTGGGGCTCCCCAAGCTCGACATCGAACGCAAGAGCCAGCGGACCTATGCGCTGGCAGCCGGAGCTGCCACGCTCATCTTGCTCAGTGGCGCGTTCTACGCCCGCCGCGTGCTGCTGCTGGTGCACGAGCGCAACCACATTCTTCAGAAACTCGAAGACAGCCAGATCCAGGCCAACTCAGCCAACGCCATGAAATCCAAGTTCGTGTCGAGCATTTCGCACGAACTGCGCACGCCCTTGAACGGCATATTGGGATTTTCGGAATTGATCGGCATGAGCCAGGATGTCGACGAGGCCAAACGCTACGGACAAATCGTCAACAAGAGTGCCACCCACCTGCACCAGCTTGTCAACACCCTGCTCGATCTGGCCAAGATCGAAGCCGGACAGATGGAAGTCGTCTGCATCCACAGCGACGTGCGCGAAATCTGCGATTCGGTGGTCAGCATCCACCGGTACAGCGTCGAGAAAAAGGGACTCCTTCTCGACGTGAATTACGAGTCCGACATCCCCAAAACCATCTACACCGATCACATCAAGCTGATGCAGATTCTGAACAATCTGCTCAACAACGCCGTCAAGTTCACCGACGACGGTGCCATCTTCCTCACGGTCTGCCTGGAGCAGGGCCAGTGGAGTTTCTCCGTTGCCGACACCGGCATCGGCATGACGCCCCAGCAACTCGACAACGTCTTCACCCGCTTCAACAACATCAAGCTCGACCGCTTCGAATCCGCCGACCGGCCGGGCGCCGGACTGGGCATGGCCTTGTGCAAGGACCTCGTGGAACTGCTGCATGGGTCCATCGAGGTGTTTTCCGAGCCCCAGGTGGGTACGGTGGTCAAAGTCCTTCTTCCTCAGCTTCATGCCAGTTCCGACGTTTGAACCCGATCTCATTCTCGTGGTGGACGATGTGCCCGAGAACCGCCAGCTCGCCACGCTCTACCTTGAAAAGCTGGGCTGGCGCACCGTGGCCTGCGAGTCCGCCGAACAAGCGCTGCGGCAGCTGGCGCGCAGCACCCCCAGCCATATTCTGCTCGACATCAAGATGCCCGGCATGGACGGCATCTCGCTGGCACGGGCGATCCGCCAGACACTGGCCAACGTCAACACGCGCATCGTCGGTTACACCGCGCACGCGCTGAAGGACGAGGTCCAGCGCATCCTGGACGCCGGCTTTGACCAGGTGCTGATCAAGCCCGTGACGTACAAGGACATGTCGGACTGTTTCGGCACACAGGGCGTGGTCTTCCTCTGATCAACCGTTCGAGCCCCACCCCATGATCCAGAAATTCCTCGTCATGTCCGGGCTGATGAGGAGCCGCTCTCTCAGTGACCTGCTGCTGATCGACATGGCAGCACCGCTGCGGGCCGTGTGGGGCCAGAGCCCGCTGGAACCGCTGAGCGCCGGGCGGTTGCCGGTTGTGCTGCGCGAAAAACTGGGCACCCGCCGGCCCGGCGAATGGATCGAGCACCTGATCGGGCACAGCGACGCCTTGAAACGCCAGGGTTGTCATTGCCTGCTGCTGGACACCTTGCAATACGTGGAGGACCAGGAGCTTGGCCGGATCAAGCCGCTGCTGCAGACGCTGGCGCAACACGGGATGCAGGTGGTGGTCATGGACCGGGAGCGGTGCCCCGTTCTGCTCAGCACCCTGCGCGAGGTCGTCTCCACCGACCAGTACATCGACATCTACCTCCAGTCGCTGCGACTCCAGTCCTTGGCACTCACCCAAAGCCAGCAGGACAACGCGGAGCGCGCGCGCCAGAAGCGCCAGCAACCCCGCCGCTTCCGCTTGCCGGGACGCATTTTCGTGCGCTGAGCACGTGGCAGAGCGTGCCGGGGGAGTAGACATCTGCGCACCCGACCAGGGCCCCCCGCACCCATCACTCTCACATGATATTTGTCAATTGAAACTGATTTATTAGTTTTGAAATATTAATTCGCGATTACCATCGGTGCAAATTGTCGGAGCCGTGCCGCCTGACTGTTGCCGCACGGCGCTTACCACCAACGTTGGACCTGCATGACCGTCCCTGTTGTTCTTTGCGCCGCCGCACCGTGGTCGATCCCCGCCGATCGGTGTCCACCCGTCCCGGCATGGCAGCACGCCGTCGAACGGCCCAGCTGGCGGGGCACCGCCTTCCTGTGCGGGGCACCGCGGTAGCCAGCCAGCACGCTGAGCCAGCTGTTGAGTGCCCACCAGCTCAGCGCCCACCCGTTGCCGACCCATGCGCCCGGCGCAAGCGGCTGCGTGCTGCACAGCACCGGGCTGCACCTGGCGCGCGCCCGCGCCTGGCTGCACGCGTTCGCCGAGCACGCACCGACCGTCTGGCAAGGGGCGCGCGACGCCATGGCTGAGGCGCGACCGGTACCGCCGTCCGGCCCCGGCCTGGCCGCCACCACCTTGCACCCGTCGCCAGACCCCGCACACCCGGTCGATACGCGCATCACGCAACGGTCGCAGCCGCCCTTCCCCAGCCACTTCGCCAGGACCCATGCCATGAACGAATCCGCCAGAATCTTCGTCGCCGATCACCAAGGCATGGTGGGAGCGGCCGTTTTGCGGCAACTCCTTGTGCAGCAGCACCCGGCGCACCACCTCATCACCCGCGACGAGCACGAACTGCCGCTGCACGACCAGGCGGCCGTGCTGAGCTTCCTGGCCAGCGAGCGCATCGACCGGATCTACCTGCCAGTGCCATCGCCGTCAGCGCCCGCCCAGCAACACCCGGCGTTCCCGCTGCTGGCGCTCAGCCAGCTGATCCACGCCGCCAGCGTGCACCGCGTGCCCCAGCTGGTGCTCATCGGCACCCCCCATGTGTATCCCGACAAGGCGCTGTCGCCCCTGGCCGAGGAGGACCTGCTCACCGGCCGCCTTGCGCCGGGTTCCGAAAACGTCGCCCTGGCGCAGATCGCGGCCATCCAGCTGTGCGAAAACCTCAGCCGCCCTGGCGCGGGCACCCACGCCCGGACGCCAGCGCTGGATTACCGGTGTCTCATCATTCCCACGCCCTACGGGCCGGGGGACTGCATCGACAGCCCGGACGGCCACACCGTGGCCGGCGTCATCCACCGGTTGCACCATGCCAGGCTCACCCACCAGCCCCGCATCACGCTGCCCCGGCCACACGACACCTGGAACGAATACCTGCACGTTGACGATTGCGCCCGGGCCGCCATCCACCTCATGAACGTGCCCTACGGTGCCTATCGGCGGCAAGTCCAGCACGGCGTTGCCCATCTCAACGCCGGCGGCAGCCACCACGGCAGCCTCGGCGTATTGGCACACGCCGTGGCCCATGTGGTCGGCTACACCGGTGTCATCGATCCGCCGCCAACCGAACCCGAGTGGACAGCCCCCCGACGGCTCGACAGCTACCGCATGCGCAGCCTGGGCTGGACGCCGACGCTGCACATGGAAGACGCCCTCGCCCTGACCTACGCCCACAACCTGGCACACCACAGCGAGTGGCCCAGCGCCACGCCGGCGTGAACCCGGGTTGAAACGCAAGCGCCTGAAAAACGGCGGGCGGGCCTGGG
>JAGXRS010000178.1 GCA_018335615.1 Hydrogenophaga sp.
GGGAGCCGCGACCACCACCGCTGTGGGTGCCTCGGCGGGTGCCGGAGCCGCTGCGGCCTCCGTTGCCGGAGCTGCTTCAGCCGTTGCGCCAGCGGGTGCCTGTGGCTCGGAGAACTTGCCGCCTGCGGAGTTGGCCAGGTGGACCACGGCGCGCTCGATTTCCAGGTCGCTGAACGCGCCGCCGGCTTGCGCACCCATGGCGCCCTTGCCCTTCAGTGCAGACTGCACCAGCGTGTCGTAACCCTGTGCCAGGCGAACACCCCAGGCGGCCACATCGCCAAATTTCGGCGCACCGGCCAGGCCCGCGTCGTGGCAGGCCAGGCACTGCGCCTTGTAAACGTCGGCACCGGCCTGCAGCGGACGGTCGGCGTCGCGCAATTCCACCGAACCCACGCGCTGGATGCGCATGGCGGTGGCCAATTCCGGGTCAACCGCACCAGCCGCTGGCTTGTCGCCCGAGGTGACGAACATCACCAGACCAATGATGATGAAAATCGGGGCCACGAAAGAGAAGAAAGACGTCCACAGCAACTGGGCAGGCGTCTTGATCGGGCCGGTGTGAGATTCGTGCGCGTGGTCGCTCATGGTGTCCTCAAGGGGTGGCGAATCGATGCCAGAAAGAAAATCGGCATGTCTGCACAGGTGAACAGACAGCCAGCGATTATAGCCAGCGCCCCTTTCGCTGAGCTTTCCGCAAGGCCATGCCTGATAGAATCTGATCGATGCGGCTGTAGCTCAGTGGATAGAGTATTGGCCTCCGAAGCCTATGGTCACCAGCTCAGACCGCTCAGGATAGACTATAGGCCTCCAGACAGTCATGCGGCTGTAGCTCAGTGGATAGAGTATTGGCCTCCGAAGCCAAGGGTCGTGGGTTCGATCCCCGCCAGCCGCACCAAAATCAATGACTTATGTGGGTTTTCATGGCCCACGGTACCAAAAAGTCAATGCCCTCCGGGCCTCTTCCCCTCACTTCCGGGCCAAGTGCCCAAAAAGCCAATGGTCAGGTTTGCTGGTCAGGCACGTTCGTGGCCCATCCATGGCCCATCGCGTAGCCCGGTTGGTCGGTTTTCCACGTTGTGACCATTGGAGCTGTAGTCCGGAGGCTCATGCAGTGTCGGCCTCGCTGAGCGGCCGTCATCAGTGCCCGTGCGGTGGTGAGCCGGGAGCGAGTGACCCGTTCGGATGCTGTGATTTCTGAGCTGCCTGTGCGGCAGTGGCGCCTGCGAGCCCAGTGGCGCCCCCTGCCAGCGCTTTCCGAGCTGCCTGTGTCGCAGTGAACGCCATGCCGAGCCCTGCGGTGCGGCCCTGGTTGACTTGCGATCTGATTTGTTCAGTCTTACTCGACCCCTTGACCCAGCGCTGCAGGCGCGCTCTCAGACTGGCTTGTCGCCATCACCCAGGGGCATTGGAATCACCAGTGCCCGTGCATCGTGTGCCTTCACATCGCCGTGTTCGCGGAGCGCGATGCAGAAAACCCGGTCCTTCTCCCTGGCAGCTGCCGCTTGTGCCCGAAAGAGATCGACCACGTCCAAGCAGTAGCCCACGCGGCCATTGGTGTTTTCGTTCTGAACACGGTGCAGTCGATCCATCCAGCCTTCTGCAAGGACCGCCGTGTCCGGACCCACGCCCTGTGCGTAGTCGCCGTGGAGTTCATGGAAGGAGACCCCTCACCGATGGCGCGATCTCTGCGGTCGGCCCGTTCTGGCGCATTGAGCGGGGCGATGTCCGCCTCGGCAGACATCTTGACGAGATCTTCGGCATACGGCACCGGCCCCAGCCGGCATTGACTCCCCAAGATAGGAACTCGTATTGCTGGGTCACATTTGCGCTGGCTCGGACGGTATGTTCCACGTCCTCGCGCACGGAGCGTGAGGAAAATACGCCATCCCCACAAAAAAGGCCCATCACTGGTTGTGGCGGTTGGCCACACGGGGTTCCACCGCTTTCGCAAGTGCGTGTTGCGACTCGACAAGCTTGACCGCCGCTTTCGTGCGTTCAACCACCTTGCCGCCGCCGTCATCACGCTACGCAAATGACCTGCTCAGATCCCCATCATTCACGGATGCATTCTTAAGGTGTTGACGCAGCCGAGAGAGCCTTGTTCAGCAGTGCCTTGAAGTCGACCTTGCCCTCGGCCGTGGTCGGCCACTCGCCTTGCCAAGGCAAAAACGCTTTGGGCACTTCGTAGGCCGCCATGCGGTGCTGGCAGGCCTTGCGCAGGGTGGCGGGGTCGGGCATGGCGTGGCCGCTGCGCATGCGGACGAAGCTCACCACCTTGGCGCCCCAGTAAGGGTCGTCCACGCCCAGGGTTTTGATGTCGTCGACCTGGTCCGTGAAGATGTCGAGCAGCTGCGTGGTCACGCGGGTGGTCGAGACGTTCTCGCCACCGGACTTGACGACCCCGCCCAGGCGGCCCAGGTAGGTGATGTAGCCGTTGTCGAGGTGGCCGTAGTCGCCGCTGCGGAAGTAGCCCTCGTCGTCGAAGGCCCGGGCGGTTTCCTCGGGCTGGTGGTGGTAGCCGCGGAAGCGGTACGGGCTCTTGTAGCAGATCTCGCCAGGCTGCCCCTGGGGCAGGCGCTCACCGGTGTCGATGTCCTTGATGACGACCTGCACCCCGGGCAGCGGGCGGCCGTGGGTGTGCTTGTTCAGGTGCTCGTCCACGCAGTCGTGATCGGCCAGCGAGACCAGCGGGCCGTTCTCCGTCTGCGCGTAGAGGTTGTTGATGGTGGCCCCCGGTGGACACATGCCACGCACCAGGTCGTAGGTGCGGGGCTCGCCCGCGAGGATGGCCTTGGCAATGCCGAAGTGGTGCTGCCCGAACGTCGGCTGGTGACGCATGCCCTGCCAGTGGGCATCGAAGCCGAAGGTGCAGGTGCAGCGGTGGCGTTCGATGAGCCTGAGCGCCTCCAGGGGATGAAACCCGTCCATCAGCACCAGCGTGGTGCCGCTGTACGCCAGGTTCATGGTGAGGGCAAAAATGCCACTGTTGTGATAGAAGGGCGCCAGGTTGATGTACCGGTCGTCCTCGGTGATGCGCAGGTTGCGCGCGCCAAAGTGGGCCGTGGCCAGCGGGGGCCGGTGGTCCCACAGCGCGCTCTTGGACAGCGAGGTGGTGCCCGAGGTCTGGCAGATGAACTGGATGTCGGTGGGCTGGCCCGCGTCGATGAGCCCTTGCAGGCGCGCCGGGTCCAGCGCACGGGCGGGGTCGCGCAGTGACTCGAAGTCGAGATAGCCGCTCGGCACCGGCGCCGCCCGGCCGACGCAGACCACCTGTTCGAGCGAGGGCAGGGAGGCCGCGCGCATCCGCCCGGCGTCGCAGCGCAGGTCCGGCAGCGCGCCTTGCAGCAGGGCCAGCACATCGCGTGGCCCCTGGCGGTCCACTGTGACGATCAGCCGGGGCGCGTTGCGCTGCAGCACGCCCTGCAGTTCCTGCGTGCCCCACAGCAGGTTCAGCGGGTTCACGATCGCGCCGACCTGCAGGGTGGCGAAGTAGAGCAGCGCGAACTCGGGCGTGGCACTGGGCAGGGTGGACACGACATCGCCCTTGCCGATGCCCAGCGCGATCAGGCCTTGCGCGACGCGCTGCACCTGGTCGTGCAGGTCGCGGTAGCGGATCGCCTGATCCTCGAACACGAGGGCCACCTGCTCGCCCTTGAGGGCACAGGTCTGGCGGAACAGCTGGGGGATGGTGCGGTGGTACCAGTCTCGCGAGTGCAGGCGCTCGGTCAGCATGGGCAGGTCTCCGAAGGGGGCACAAGAGGAGGGCCGGTGCCGGCCCTCCAGGGTCAGGCGATCACAAAGGTCACGGGGTCATGCCGTGGACCTTGACATCCACCTTGGAATAGACCTCGTTCCAGTACAGGTCCGCCAGGGCGTCGGCGTTGTCGATCGGCTCCACCAGCTGGGTCCACTTGGTGACCAGCGGACGCATGGCCGCGACCAGGGCGTCGGCGCGCTTGACGTTGTGCTGCCGGGTGTAGACCGCGCCGATGTTCGGGATGTCGGCTTCGATGGCCGCGCGCGACACCTTGAGCAGTTCGGGGTCGGCCTGGTGCACCTTGGCGCCTTTGGCGATGGCCTGCTCCATGTCACGCTTGGCGTAGGTGTAGTAGCGGAAGGTGGTCTGCGCGCCCATCACGGTGCCGGCGCGCAGCATGCCGCGGCGCTGGGCCTCGGTCAGCTTGCGCCACGTCCCCTGGTTCATGTTGGTCGTGGCACCGGTGAACACGCCGCCAGGCAGCGCGGGCGTGATGTCGGTGGTGACCTCCTTGAGGTTCAGGCCGCTGAGTTCCGGGGCCGACTGGATGCTGCACTCCACGACTTTCTGCTTCATGGCCTCGAAGATCTCGTTGCCCGGCATCGACACCGGGGTGGCCCCCACCTGGCGCGCCCAGCGGGCCCAGGCGGCGCCGCCGGCCCGCAGCCGCGCCCCCTTGAGGTCGGCCACGGTGCGGATCGGCTTGGTGCACAGCAGCATGTAGGGCGAGCTGCCACCGGTGCCGGTGTAGACCTGTCCCTGGCGGGCAAAGTCCACGTTGCACTCGGCACATTGCGTGAAGATGAACTCGGCGATGGCACCGGCGAAGGCCATGCCGGCCTTGCCGCTCGGGTCGTTCTGCAGCGCCAGCAGCATCGACAGCTCCGATGCCATGTTCACGTGCGGGTACTCGGCGGGCGTGTAGGGCGTGAGCACATAGCCGATGTCCGCGATGCCCTGGCCCAGCCCGGACGACATCTCGGCCAGGTTCAGCAGCGAGAGGTCGAACACCCTGAGCTGCACGGTGTTGTCGGTGTACTTCTTCACCGCCTCGGCGTAGACCCGCGCGGCCTCGGGCGCGGCCCCGGTGGGAAAGCCGACGGCGTAGCGCAGGGTGGTCTGGGCACTGGCGGCCGTGGCCGCGAGCAGGCCGGCGGACAGGGCCGTGGCGGTGAGCAGGGTTCGGACGAATCGCATGGGCTGGTCTCCTGGGTCAATGGCCCCGTGACGGGGTCTGGGGTGGGGGGAAAGGCGGGGCTGACGCGGGCGGCCTGGGGCCGGATTCAGTCGCGGAACACGGGGGTACGCCGCTCGCGTGCGGCGGCCAGCGCTTCGTCGAGGTCCTGCGAATACAGCATGGCGGCGTTCCAGGTGGCGACGTGGTCGAGCCCGTCGGCCGTGCGGTGGTCGCGCGCGTGGTTGAGCATGTGCTTGGTGCCGCGCAAGGCCAGCGGCGACTTGGCCGCCAGCGTGCGGGCCACGGCCGTCACGCCGTCGGCCAGGGCCTCGTCGCTCTCAAAGCACCGGTTGACCAGCCGCATCGCCTGCGCCTCGGGGCCGTCCACGCGCCGTCCGGTGAAGGCCAGTTCGCGCGCCAGGCCTTCACCCACGAGCCGGGGCAGCCGCTGCAGCGTGCCCACATCGGCCACCAGGCCGACGTCGATTTCCTTGACGCAGAACCAGGCGCTGGCACTGGCGTAGCGGAGGTCGCAGGCGGCGATGATGTCGATGCCGCCCCCCACGCAGGCGGCGTGCACCGCGGCGATCACGGGTTTGGGGCAGCGCTCGATGGCGGTGACGGTGTCCTGGATGTCGAGGATGTGGTCGCGCAGCCGTTCGCGCGCCCGGCCGTCGCAGGCATCGGCGGTGCGTTGCCTCAGCTCGGCGAAGGTGCCCAGGTCCAGCCCGGCGCAGAAGTGGCGGCCCCGGGCCTGCAGGATGCCCACGCGGGCGGCGTCGGTGCGGCCCAGCCAGCGCATCGCCTCGCGCAGCTCGTCCCACATGCGCAGGTTGATGGCGTTGGTCTTGTCGGGCCGGTTGAGCGCGATGCGCGCCACGCCCTGCTCCAGGCTGATGGCCAGTGTCTCCAGTGCCGGGGGTGTCATGTGGCCTGCTCCGGTGCGCCCGCAAAGCGGGGTGCCCGCTTGTCCAGGAAGGCGTGCACGCCTTCGCGTGCATCGGCGCTGGCACCGCAGGCCACCATGGCCAGGTGCTCCATCGCCAGTTGCTGCTCCAGGGTGTGACCGGGCGCCTGGTCCACCAGCGACTTGATGCGCGCCAGCGACCCGGCCGCCCCCTGCGCCAGCGCACGGACCCGTGCCAGGGCGGCCGGCAGCAGCGCCTCGTCGGCGTGCACCTCGGCCACCAGCCCGGCGGCCAGGCATTGCGCGGCGTTCAGCGGCTGGTTGGTGAACAGGATGTGCTTGGCGCGCATGGGGCCGACCAGTCGCGTGAGCGCCCACGACACGCCCACGTCCGGGCTCAGGCCGATGGCCGAGTACCCGCCGCGCAGCTTCATCGACGCCCCGGCCAGCACGAGGTCGGCGCACAGGGCGATGCCGATGCCGCCGCCGCCGAGCGAGCCGTTGACCGCGCTCACCACCGGCACCGGCAGGGTGCTCAGGGTGTGGATGGCGGCGTGCAGCGGCGGGATGCTGCGGTCGAGCAGGGCGGCGATGTGCTCGGCCGCGGCGAAACTGCGGATGTCCCCGCCAGCGCAGAAGTGCGGGCCCCTGGCCGCCAGCAGCACCGCGCGCACCGCACCGCGTTGCTGCTCTTGGTGAACCCGCTGCGTGACCTCGATGAAGGCACGTCCGGTGTCCTCGTCGAGCACATTGGCCTGTTCGGGCCGGTTGAAGGTGATGTGCGCCACGGCGCCCTGGATGTCCAGCAGGATGGGGGGTGTCATGGCGTCTCAGTGTGGTGCTCCAGGTCGCGCCCGTCTTGCGTTGACTGGCTGTGGCGCGGGATGACGGCTGGCCACGGGGACCTTCGCGTGGCGCGGCCCCGGGTCGCCAGCGTCCACCGGCCGATGGGCTGGTGGCCAGC
>JAGXRS010000179.1 GCA_018335615.1 Hydrogenophaga sp.
TGGCCCCCAATCCGCCCAGGCCGCGCTATCTCCTTAATGCGCCATAAAGACCGGCATGGTCGCCTGTTCCAGCATATATCGGGTGGCACCGCCAAAGATTGCCTCGCGAAAGCGCGAGTGGCCATAGGCGCCCATCACCACCATATCGGCATCCATATCGCGAGCATGGCGCAAGAGCACGTCCGAGACACGGGGTAGGGTTTTGGAGAGCACGTCAATCTCGACCTTGACGCCGTGACGCGCGAGGTATTGCGACAAAAGCCCACCGGGATCCGAGCGGTTGGGCCCATGCGTGGGCGGGTCGATCACCACCACATGCACCACGTCCGCCTCTTTCAGCAGGGGCAGGGCGGCGCGCACGGCGCCAAGCGCCTCGTTGCTTTCGTTCCAGCCGATCATGATCCGGCTCGGATTGGGCACCGGTTCGCCACCGGCGGGGGCGATGATGACCGGGGTCCGCGCCTCGAACAGGGCCGATTCGGTCGCAGGTTCCAGTTCGGCACCGCGGCCCTTGCCATAGGGCTGCGCCAGAATGACCAGATCCGAGAACCGCGCCCGGGCCGCAACATGCCGCCCCAGATCGGCCAATTGGCTGACGCCCGCCTCAACCGCCCAACGCAGAGATGAATTCTTGAGCAGGGCGCGGGCTTTGGTCTCGATGGCGGTGGCCTCTTGCTGGGCGCGGGCAATCGTTTCTTGCAGCACGATGGCGCTGGCGCCCGAATAATAATAGCCCGATTGGCTTCGATCCACGCCCAAGCAGAGCACATCAAGATGGGCATCATAGCGGGCAGCCATGCTGGTGGCATGGGCCAAGGTTTCCTCAACAAGGGACTCATCGGTCAAAACGGAAAACAGGCTGTTGTAGGTCATGTCGCATTCCTTTGACTGTGTCACACGTTATGTCACCTTAGGAGTGTATTGCCGGGGCTGCCTTGACGCGGATCAATTTATCAAAGTCAGTGTTTTGACACAGATCAAGGATAGTTGAGTCCGACCCTAGCATTACGGTCACAGTCTAACGCGCCTGCGCGGGTCACGGCGACTCGGGCAGAAAGAGACGAAGGGACGCAACATGACGAATTATATCAAGCTGATCGTGCTTGGTCTGGTCACGCTTCTGGCGTTGATCGCGGCCAATTATGCGCGCGATCTGGCCTATCTGGTCAACGCGCTGACGGTGGCGTTGGTGGCTGGTGGGCTTTTTCTGTGGACCCTGCGCCACACAGACGAACCGAAATCCCAAGTGGATCTGTCGGGGGAATACATGGATGGCGTGATCCGCGCCGGGGTAATTGCAACGGCCATCTGGGGCGTTGTCGGTTTCCTGGCGGGCACGTTCATTGCCTTTCAGCTTGCCTTTCCTGGGCTCAATTTCGATTGGGCACAGGGTTATGCGAATTTTGGTCGGTTGCGTCCGCTGCACACCTCGGCGGTGATTTTCGCCTTTGGGGGCAATGCGCTGATCGCCACGTCGTTTTACGTTGTGCAACGCACCTCTGCGGCGCGCCTCTGGGGCGGCAATCTCGCGTGGTTTGTATTCTGGGGCTACCAACTCGTGATTGTTCTGGCCGCGACCGGCTATTTGCTGGGTGCCACGCAATCCAAGGAATATGCAGAGCCTGAATGGTATGTCGATCTGTGGCTGACGGTGGTCTGGCTGGCCTATCTGGCTGTGTTCCTGGGCACGATCGTCAAGCGCAAAGAGCCGCATATCTATGTGGCCAACTGGTTTTACCTGTCGTTCATCATCACGGTGGCAATGCTGCATGTGGTCAACAACCTGAGCATTCCGGTCTCAATCTTTGGCTCCAAGTCGGTGCAGGTCTTTTCCGGCGTGCAGGACGCGATGACACAGTGGTGGTATGGCCATAACGCCGTTGGCTTTTTCCTGACGGCAGGTTTCTTGGGCATGATGTATTACTTTGTGCCCAAGCAGGCCGAACGCCCGGTTTACAGCTATAAGCTGTCGATCATCCACTTCTGGGCGCTGATCTTTATCTATATCTGGGCCGGTCCGCACCACCTGCATTACACGGCGCTGCCGGACTGGGCCTCGACGTTGGGCATGGTGTTCTCGATCGTGCTGTGGATGCCGTCTTGGGGTGGGATGATCAACGGTCTGATGACGCTCTCGGGGGCATGGGACAAGCTGCGCACCGATCCGGTGATCCGGATGATGGTGATTTCCATCGGGTTCTACGGCATGTCCACCTTTGAAGGGCCGATGATGTCGATCCGCGCGGTCAACTCGCTGTCGCATTACACGGACTGGACCATTGGGCACGTGCATTCTGGGGCGCTTGGCTGGAACGGTATGATCACCTTTGGGGCGCTCTACTTCCTTGTGCCGAAATTGTGGAACCGCGAGCGGCTCTATTCGCTGAGCCTTGTGAGCTGGCATTTCTGGTTGGCCACCATCGGCATCATTCTCTACGCCGCTGCCATGTGGGTGACGGGGATCATGGAGGGCCTGATGTGGCGCGAAGTTGATGCCAACGGTTTCCTCGTGAACTCGTTCGCCGATACCGTGGCCGCAAAGTTCCCGATGTATGTGGTGCGCGGTCTGGGTGGGGTATTGTTCCTCTCTGGTGCGTTGATCATGTGCTACAACCTCTGGATGACTGTGACACGTTCGCCGGCCGTCGCGCCTGTGAACAGTGCAGTCCCGGCTGAATAAGGAGGGCCGGAGAGATGGCAATTCTGGACAAACACGCAATCCTGGAAAAGAACGTCACGCTTTTGGCGATCTTTGCCTTCCTTGTCGTCACGGTCGGGGGGATCGTGCAGATCGCCCCGCTGTTCTGGCTTGAAAACACCATCGAGGATGTAGAGGGCATGCGCCCCTACTCTCCGCTGGAGTTGACGGGCCGCGATATCTACATCCGCGAGGGCTGTTACGTCTGCCATAGTCAGATGATCCGCCCGATGCGCGATGAGGTCGAGCGCTATGGGCACTATTCGCTGGCGGCGGAATCGAAATATGACCACCCGTTCCAGTGGGGGTCCAAGCGGACGGGGCCGGATCTGGCCCGTGTCGGCGGGCGCTATTCGGATGACTGGCATGTCGATCACCTGCGCGACCCGCAGTCGGTTGTGCCAGAGTCGGTGATGCCGAAATATGGCTTTCTCGAAAACCGGATGATCGAACCTGCGCATATCGAGGATCTGCTCAAGACACATCGTTTGGTGGGCGTGCCCTATAGTGACGAGATGATCGAGAACGCCAAGGCTGACTTTATGGTGCAGATTGATCCGGATGGCGATACCGAGGGTCTCTTGGCGCGCTATCCCAAGGCACAAGTGCGCAATTTCGACGGGCAGCCCGGGATTTCCGAGGCGGATGCGCTGATCGCCTATTTGCAAATGCTGGGGACGCTGGTTGATTTCTCGACCTTCACCCCGGACGCGAGCCGGTAAGGGAGCGAACCGATGGAAACCTATTCGCTGTTGCGTGAATTTGCCGATAGCTGGATGTTGCTGGCACTCTTTACGTTCTTTGTTGGCGTCGTGTTCTGGGTGTTCCGCCCCGGCGCCACCAAGAGCTATGAGAACCCGTCAACCATCCCGTTCCGGCACGAAGACAAACCGGCCCCGACCAACGGCGCCCGGCACGAGGAGGCATGAGACATGGCCAAACAACCCAATAAGAAGAACCAAGAGGTCGAAACCACCGGCCATCAATGGGACGGGATTGAAGAGTATAACAATCCCCTGCCGCGCTGGTGGCTGTGGACGTTCTATGCCTGTATCGTCTGGGCGCTGTGGTATGTGGTGGCCTATCCGGCATGGCCGCTGGTTCAGGGGGCTACGGCTGGCTACAAAGGCTGGTCGACGCGCGCCAATGTGGCGG
>JAGXRS010000180.1 GCA_018335615.1 Hydrogenophaga sp.
TGCAGATGGCGGCCGGCGCCGTCGGTGTGTGCGTGCAGAAGACCGACGAGGCGCTGGCGCTGGCCCGCGCCGGGGTGCGCGACGTGTACATCAGCAACGAGGTGATCGCCCCGGCCAAGCTGCAGCGCCTGGCGCAGGCGGTGCGCGACCTGCCCACCCGCTTCGCCATCGCGGTGGACAGCCCCACCGGCGTGGAACACCTGGCCGACGCCCTGGCAGAAGCTGGCGTGCGCCGCACCGGCGCCATCGACGTGTTCGTGGAAATTGACGTGGGCCACGGCCGTTGCGGGGTGGCGCCGGGCACCGATGCACTGGCGCTGGCGCGCCGGGTGAGCACCCACGACACGCTGCGCTTCGCCGGCCTGCAGGCCTACCACGGCAGTGCCCAGCACCAGCGCAGCGTGGGCGAGCGCTCGGCCTCGCTCATGCACGCCTCCCAGTCCGTGCGCGACACGCTCGGCCTGCTCCGGGCCCACGGGCTGGACGTGCCCCTGGTCACGGGCGCCGGCACGGGCACGTTCGCCCTGGAAACCGCCAGCGGCCTGTGGGGCGAGCTGCAAGCGGGCTCGTACCTGTTCATGGACGCCGATTACGCGGCCAACCAGGCGCACCCGGACGCGCCGGCCTTCGAGCACGCGCTGTTCGTCAAGGCCCAGGTGATGAGCCGCAGCGCCCACCACGCGGTGTGCGACGCCGGCCACAAGAGCCATGCCATCGACAGCGGCCTGCCCACCGTGGCGTGGCCACCGGGACTGGTGTTCGCCAACGGCGGCGACGAACACGGCATCCTGAGCGCCGCCTCAGCCGGTGGCCCGCTGCCCGCACTGGGCGACACGGTGTGGCTGGTACCGGGGCACTGCGACCCCACGGTGAACCTGCACGACTTCTACGTGGGCGTGCGCGGCGGCCTGCAACACGGCCGGGTGGAACGGCTGATCGCCGTGGACGCGCGCGGTTCGCTGGGCTGAGGGCGGCTGGCTGGCTGGCAGCGGGCAGCGGGCAGATCAGGCGCCGAACAGGCCGCCCTCGCTCGCCGGTGGCGCCACACCCAGGTGGCGGTACGCGGCCAGCGTGGCGATGCGCCCGCGCGGCGTGCGCTGCAGGTAGCCCTGCTGGATCAGGTAAGGCTCGATCACATCCTCGATGGTGTCGCGTTCTTCGCCGATGCTGGCCGCGATGTTGTCCAGTCCCACTGGGCCGCCGTCGAAGCGGTGGATCACGGCCTCCAGCAGCTTGCGGTCCATCAGGTCGAAGCCCTGCGGGTCCACGTCGAGCATGGCCAGCGCGCGGTTGGCGATGTCCAGCGTGATGGTGCCGTTGCCCTTCACCTCGGCGTAGTCGCGCACGCGGCGCAGCAACCGGTTGGCAATGCGCGGTGTGCCGCGTGATCGGCGGGCGATCTCCATGCCGCCGCCCTCGTCCATCGGCGCGTTCAGCAGACCGGCGCTGCGCCGCACGATGCGCGCCAGCTCGTCAGCGGTGTAGAACTCCAGCCGCGCCACGATGCCGAAGCGGTCGCGCAGCGGGTTGGTGAGCATGCCCGCGCGCGTGGTGGCGCCCACCAGCGTGAAGGGCTGCAGGTCGAGCTTGATGGAACGCGCCGCCGGGCCCTCACCGATCATGATGTCGATCTGGTAGTCCTCCAGCGCGGGGTACAGGATCTCCTCGACGACCGGGCTGAGCCGGTGGATCTCGTCGATGAAGAGCACGTCATTGGGCTCCAGGTTGGTCAGCAGCGCGGCCAGGTCCTTGGGCTTCTCCAGCACCGGGCCGCTGGTCTGGCGCAGGCTCACGCCGAGTTCCTGCGCAATGATGTGGGACAGCGTGGTCTTGCCCAGGCCGGGCGGGCCGAACAGCAGCACATGGTCCAGCGCCTCGTTGCGCTTCCTGGCCGCGCCGATGAAGATCTCCAGCTGCTCGCGCACCTTCTGCTGGCCCACGTACTCGTCCAGCAGCTTGGGCCGTAAGGCGCGCTCGATGGCCTCTTCCTTGGGCGAAGCCGGCGCCGCCGACACCATGCGCGGCGCGGGGGCGAAGTCGTCGGTCTGGATGGTCATATCAAGGTCTGGTTGTCAATTTTGGAGCATTTCCGTAGGCGCTCATCGGTGCGCGTTACCAAACTCCGTCAGGCGTCGAATGGCGCGTTCCAAACTAGATGATCGCTCTGAAGCCCGACTGGCTTGCCAGTTCTCGCGAACCAACGCACTCAAGTGAACGTTGTACCCAGAACCCGTTTTCGTGATGTCCGTAGTCGACACCATCTCATCGCGTAATCGGCGCACCTTGGACTTCAGCGCAAGACGGAGTACTTCTCGTTTGGGATCATTGAGTTGCTCGGGGTCGGCTTTGATCTGCGCCGCTGAAATTTTGAAAAATTCGGACATTGCCTTTCGATCTGCAAGTACCCAGCTCTCAGCCTCGGGAACCGCCAGCCTGAGGAAAAACTGGTGATGCATGACGTTGGGCGACCAATCCTTCAGCCATTGGACAGGACACATGCGATCGGTGTCGGCGATGCACAGCACAGGTTGAAAGCGGGACTGCTCCACAAACCTGTGTAGCTCAGGTATGAGCTTTGTGACACCCCTCTTGTTGATCGGGTCCCTAGAAAGCTTCCACGCTGGCAAGACCTGCGCCACGAGTTGCTGACCCAGGGAACAACTCAGCTCGTCTTCTCCTACCACCAGCAACTGTTTCACGAGAACAGACCCATCTGCTCGATGTTGGAAGGCCGAGTCTTTGGCAGCAATACCTCCGCTGGATTCAATCCATGCTCCATTTCCTGAAGTTCCTCGGAATCTGCGGTGCGCACGGTCGTACCGTTCTCACCCGGCTCCAACAACAATATGGACTGCGGGTCTGCTACCGACGAAATCAAGGTTTCACTGTGTGTGGTGCTGAGCACCTGTCTCAGCGGTCCGCCTTTTTTCCGAAGCCTGAGCACTCGGTCAATCATCAGGGGAATGTGCTGGGTTATCGCGTCGTTGAGAGATAGCTCTGGCTCTTCCAAAAGCAACAGGCCATCGCCCTCTTGCAGTGCCCACAAAAAACCAATCAATCGGAGCGTTCCATCCGAAAACTGATCTTCTCGCTGCCAGGAGCCATGCACCCGCCAATGCTTGAAGTTGGCCTTCAAGTGGGGCACGCCAGTCACGGCGTCCTGCTCGAAATGTAACTCTGAAAACTGGGGCACAGCCACTTCCAGAGCCTTCTGGATTCGGCTCAGTCGCGCCTTCTGAGTCTTCTCGTTGGTCTTGGCGATTCTGTGCAACAGGCCCTGTCCAAAGGGATCGTTTTCGATGATCCGACCACTGATTTCATCGCTATGCTTGAGCAGTTGCGGCACCAGATGCATATAAGTGGTGGCAGCCAGGAAGTCAGCCAGCTCACGAAATTCTGCATTGCTGTTGATCTGCTCCAAATAGGTTTGGGTCAGTCGAACTTCATCGGTTCTGTCGATGTCCAGAGGCCGACTGAAAAGCTCTACACCATCCCGGAATACAGCTTCTTGCTGGATCAAAACACCTGAAGTCTTTCGCCCCCCGGACTGAAACGCCAAGATGTAACGCCACTTCGGCACGGCATCTGCTGGAGATCCGGACACCTCCACTTCGATTCGGACTTCGGAGTCTTTCCGGGCGTGCAAGCTGCGCAGTTTGCTCAAGCCCCCCCGGTCCTTCAGGGCCTTCTGCAGACCGCCTCCTTCGCTTTGGGCGATCGTTCTCAAAAACCGGAAGACATCGAGCAGATTTGACTTGCCTGATGCATTGGCCCCAATCACGTAGCCCCTTGATCCAAGCGTGACATCCACATCGCGAAAGTTTCGCCAGTTCTTGAGCCTTAGCCGGGTGATCAACATCTCGGGTTCCTCATCAATTGCGATTCAGCGGCTTTCAAGCGTCGCCAAACTTGTACTCACTTCGCCAATGCCTTCAACGCCAGCTTGATGCCCTCGCTCACGCCCACCTCCGCCGGCAGTGCCTTCAGCGCCGCAGCAGCGTCTTTCTCGTTGTAGCCCAGCGCCATCAGCGCCTGCTGGATGTCGCTCTGCGCCTCGCTGCACGCCGGGCCGGCGCCCGGCAGGTTCAGGTCGGCACCGAGCTTGCCCTTGAGTTCCAGCAGCAAGCGCTCGGCCGTCTTCTTGCCGATGCCGGGCACCTTGACGATGCGTCCGCTGTCCTGCGAGGTGATGGCCTGCGAGAGGTCGGCCACGCTCATGCCGCTGAGCACGCTCAAGGCCATGCGCGGCCCCACGCCGGTGATCTTGATGAGCTGGCGAAAGGCCTCGCGTTCGGGCGCGCTGCCAAAGCCGTACAAAATCTGGGCATCCTCGCGCACGATGAAGTGCGTGAGCAGCGCCACTTTCTCGCCCACGGCGGGCAGGTTGTAGAAGGTGCTCATGGGCACGTCCACCTCGTAGCCCACGCCGTGGCAGTCGAGCAGGATCTGCGGGGGATTTTTTTCCAGCAGGGTGCCGGTCAACTTGCCTATCATTGGCTCACTCCGTTGTTCACAGGATTATCGGTTTGATTCTCAGACACACCTTCTCCCCGCCCGACAACGTGCGCATGGGTCACCTCTGCGGCCCCATGGACAGCCACATCCGCAGCATCGAGGCGGCGCTGCAGGTGAAGGTGGCGCACCGCTTCGAGCAGTTCCGCATCGAGGGGCCGAAGGCGAAGGCCAACCAGGCGCTGGAAACCCTGCAGGCGCTGTACGAAATGGCGAAGAAGCCCATTCCCGCCGAGCAGGTGCAACTCATGCTCAGCGGCGACACCGCCCTGCCCGTTGGGGACGAAACGGTGGCGATGCAGACGCGCCGTGGCGAGGTGCGCGGGCGCACGCCCAACCAGGCGCGCTACCTGGAGAACATGGCCACGCACGACATCACCTTCGGCATCGGCCCGGCCGGCACCGGCAAGACCTACCTGGCAGTGGCCTGCGCGGTGGACGCGCTGGAGCGCAGCGCGGTGCAGCGCATCGTGCTCACCCGCCCGGCCGTGGAAGCCGGCGAAAAGCTCGGTTTCCTGCCCGGCGACCTGGGCCAGAAGGTGGACCCGTACCTGCGCCCGCTCTACGACGCGCTGCACGACCTGATGGGATTCGACAAGGTGCAGAAGGCCTTCGAGCGCCAGCAGATCGAGATCGCGCCGCTGGCCTTCATGCGCGGGCGCACGCTCAACCACGCCTTCGTCATCCTCGACGAGGCGCAGAACACCACGGTGGAACAGATGAAGATGTTCCTCACCCGCATCGGTTTCGGCAGCAAGGCGGTGGTGACGGGCGATGTGAGCCAGATCGATCTGCCACGCACGCAGCTCAGCGGCCTGATCGACGCCGAGCGCGTGCTCAAACGCGTCAATGGCATCGCCTTCAACCGCCTCACCAGCGCCGACGTGGTGCGCCACCCGCTGGTGGCGCGCATCGTCGACGCCTACGAGGCCCGCAGCCCGGGTCTCGATGACGCACC
>JAGXRS010000181.1 GCA_018335615.1 Hydrogenophaga sp.
GCTGGCGGGTCTGGCTGGCGGGTTGCAGCCTCTGGCGCGGTCGGCACGGTGGCGGCCGCGGCGGGCTGCAGCAACGCTAAGGCTGCCTCGAAGGCCGCCGGCAACACGCTGACCAGACGGCTCAGCAGCTCGGCCTGCGCATCGGCGCCGGGCTGGAAATCGAGCATGGGCTCCTCTGCGAACACCGCCGCCAGATCGGAAGCCACGAAGGCCGACCAGCGGTCGGGGCCGATCTGCACGGGCGGCACGCGCAGGGCGCTCACCGCGCCACCGTCCGCCCGCAGGTGCACGCGTGCGGGCTTCACCTCAGGCAGGTAGCGCCGCTGCAGGCCCCGCAGGAACGCCTCGCCCACCGCGGGGGCCACCGGTTCGGCCAGCGAGAACCACAGCTGCAAGGCGTCTTCGCCGTTGACGGCAATACCCGGCGCCGGCAGGTCCAGATCGGCCTGCACCCCACGCCACACCGCCCCCAGCGCCGACCAGTCGGGCGGCCCACTGAGCGCCAGCACCAGCGCACGCACGCGGCCCTGCGCGTCGGCCAGGCAGCCCTCGACGGCGGCTTCAGGCACGGCTCGGGGAAGGTAGAGGCGCTGGTGCTGGGTGTGCAGTCGGGTCATGCGTGGATGTTACCGGGGCGGGCTTGCGCCCTGCGGGCGCTCCGCCATGAAAAAAGCCGGCGCTGCCGGCCGGCTTCTCGGGCGGGGGCGCGCGCTCGCTTATTTGCCGCCGCGCACCTGCGCCACTGCGCCCTGCACCTCTTTCCAGAGGTCCTGGCCCACGTTGGCGGCGATGCTGCTGTTGATGGCGCCCAGCTTCTCGCGCATGCGGTTGGCCTCGGCGGGCGACAGCTCGTTCACCTGCATGCCCTTGGCGCGCAGGTCGGCCAACGCCTTGTCGGCCTCGGCGCGGGTGTCCTGGCGCTCGAAGTCGCGGCTCTTCTTCGCGGCGTCCAGCAGCACCTTCTGCTCGTCCTTGCTCAGACCGTCCCACCACTTCTTGCTCACCAGCACGATCCAGGGGCTGTAGACGTGGTTGGTCACGGTCAGGTACTTCTGCACCTCGTAGAACTTGCTGGACAGGATGGTGTTGTAGGGGTTCTCCTGGCCGTCCACCGTCTTGGTCTCCAGCGCGGTGAACAGCTCCGAGAACGGCAGCGGCACGGCGTTGGCGCCCAGCGTCTTGAAGCTGTCGATGAACACGTTGTTCTGCATCACGCGCAGCTTGATGCCGTCCATGTCTTCCAGCTTGGTGACGGCGCGCTTGTTGTTGGTGAGGTTGCGGAACCCGTTCTCCCAGTACACCAGGCCGACCAGGCCTTTTTCCTGCAGCTTGTCCATCACCTTCTGGCCCACCGGGCCGTCGAGCACGGCGTCGGCCTCGCGCACGTTGTTGAACAGGAAGGGCGTGTCCCAGATCGCCATTTCCTTGGTGATGCCCACCAGCGTGGCGGTGGAGCCCACCATCATTTCCTGCGCGCCGCCGATCAGCGCCTGCTGCATCTGCACGTCGGAGCCCAGCGCCGCGGCGCCAATGGCGCGCAGCTTCATCTTGCCGCCCGAAGCCTTCGCGATCTCGTCGGCCAGCACCTTGGCGGCGCGCCCCTGGTTGGACGCCTCGTTCAGGCCGTAGCCGAAGCGGATGATGCGGTTCTTGATGTCCTGCGCCTGCGCCAGGCCAGCGCCCAGGGTGGCCATGGTCACGGCCGCTGCAATGGCGAGTTGTTTCAGTTTCATGGTGAGTCTCCGGTTGGAATGGTGGCGGGTGCCGGGGGAACAAAAAGGGGCCGATGTGTCAGAACATCAGCTTGAGGGGCCACAGCACGATGGCCGGGAACAGGATGAGCAGCGCCAGCATGGCGAAGTACATGATCAGGAACGGGGTCACCCCGCGAATCACAGGCTCCATGCGCAGCCCACCCACGCCGGCCACCACGTTGAGCACCGTGCCCACCGGCGGCGTGAGCAGGCCCAGGCAGCCGACGAAGATGAACACGAAGCCGAAATACACCGGGTCGATGCCGGCCTCGGCCGCCAGCGGCGCCAGCACGGGCGCCAGGATGAGGATGGTGGGCGTGAGGTCCATCACCATGCCCACGGCCAGCAGGAAGACGCACACCACGGCCATGAACAGCACCGGGTTGCTCAGCAGCGGGCCCATCAAGTCGGCCAGCTGGTTGGGCAGGTCGGCCAGCGTGATCATGTAAGACGCGGCGGTGGCCGCGCCACAGAGGAACATCACCACGCCGGTGGTGCGGCTGGCATCCACCAGCACGCGGTAGAGCCGTTGCAGGTTCAATTCGCGGTACACCAGCGTGGCCACCAGCAGGGCGTACACAGCGGCCACCACGGCGGCTTCAGTGGGCGTGAACAGGCCGAAGCGCAGGCCGCCGATGATGATGACCGGCATCATGAGTGCCCACACGCTGCTGCCCAGCACCGCGCGCCGCTCGGCCCAGCTGGCTTTCTGAGCCACCGGCAATGACTTGCCGCGGGCAATGCCGCGCCAGACCAGCACCAGGGCCACCGCCATCATCACGCCCGGCACGATGCCGGCCAGGAACAGCTTGCTGATGGACGTACCGGTGGTCACGCCATAAATCACCATGGGCATCGAGGGCGGCACGATGGGCGCGATGATGCCGCCCGAGGCGATCAGGCCGGCGCTCGACCCGTCGGGGTAGTTCTGCTTGCGCATCATGGGCAGCAGCAACGTGGCCAGGGCGGCGGTGTCGGCGATGGCCGAGCCGCTCATCGAGGCCAGCATGAGCGACGCGGCAATGGCCACATAGCCCAGGCCGCCCATGATGTGGCCCACCAGCGAGCGCGCCAGATCGATGATGCGCCGGCTCAGGCCGCCCGCGTTCATGAGCTCGCCGGCCAGGATGAAGAAGGGCACGGCCAGCAGCGGGAAGCTGTCGAAGCCGGCCTGCACGTTCTGCGCCAGCAACTGGGCATCAAAGAAGTCCAGGTGCACCATCAGCGCCAGCGCGGTCAGCATGAGCGCAAACGCAATGGGCACACCCACCGTCATGGTGGCGAACAGCACCAGCAGGAACAGGGCAATGGTCATGGCCGCGCTCCCGTGGCCTTGATGTTGCCGGCCGGGCCATGCGCTGGGTCTGGCGAATGACTGGGCGTGCGGTCGGGCGGGCCGCCGCGCCAGTCGTCCCAGCTCTGCAGCAGCACCATCACCGCCATGCAGACACCCATGATCAGCGTGCCGCCCGCACCGAACGCCAGCGGGTAGTTCATCACCGGTGAGCGGCTGTCCATGCCCACCAGCACCTGTTGCCAGGAACCGGAGATCAGGTAGTACAGCGCCACCGCGATCAGGACGCGGGAGAGCCAGCGCAGCACAGCAGCCGTTTTCGTGCCCTGCACGCGGGCCGTGACGAGGTCGAAGCCGAGGTGCTTGCCCTCACCGAAGGCCAGCGTGGCCGACAGGCACACCAGCCACACGAACAGCAGGCGCGACAGCTCTTCGGACACCACCCACCCCGTGCCCCACACGTAGCGCTGCACCACGTTGCCGAACACGGCCAGCACCATGCCGACCATGCACAGCGCCATCAGCGCCTCCACCAGGTGTTTCAGGCTTCTCAACAGCACGGCCATGATCCCTCCTCCTGCGCCAGCGCCGTGGCGCCACCGCGCACCCACTGCACCACCTGGTGCTGCAGGGCGTCCAGCGGCTCGG
>JAGXRS010000182.1 GCA_018335615.1 Hydrogenophaga sp.
CCAGCAGACAGGCGGTGGCGCTGACCGCCAGCGAGCGCAGCACCACCGCCCAGAGCCCGGCGTCGCCCGACAAAACCAGCTGCAACGCCGTGGCGATGCTGTCCGTAAGGGTGTTCATGTTGTGCGGCAGCTTAGCCGGTGCGGCCACGGTTGAGAGTACGTAGTGACGCGGTATGAAACGCCGGACATAGGCGGCGTAGCGGGTGCTGCAGGCCTTGATGCACACTCGCGGCCATGAGAAAGATCGAGCTGTCGTACCGCATCACCGAGCGTGTCACCGGGCAGGTCACGCAGCCGATTTCCGACCGGGGCGCGGCCACCATTCGCCCGGCCACCGGCTCGCCGCACGCGCTGCTGCGCAACCCCATGATGGACGTGTTGCACGCGGTGCGGGAGCAGGGTTCGATTTCCGCAGCGGCGAGGCAACTGGGCCTGTCCTACCGCCACGTCTGGGGCCAGCTCAAGCAGTGGGAAGCCGATCTGGGCCATGAACTCATTGTGTGGGAGCGCGGCCAGGCCGCCATGCTGAGCCCGTTTGGCGAGCGCCTGCTGATGGCCGAGCGGCTGGCGCAGGCGCGGCTGGGGCCACAGATGGAGAGCCTGCGCGCCGAACTGGAGCGGGCCTTTGCCCTGGCCTTCGAGCCCGACACGCAGGCGCTGGGGGCCAAGGTGCTGACGCTGTACGCCAGCCACGACCACGCCCTGAACGCCTTGCAAGACATGGCGGTCAGCCAGGGCAGCGACGGTGGCCCCGGCGTGTACCTGGACATCCGCTTTTGCGGCAGTGTGGACGCGATCCGTGCGCTCAACGAAGGCCGCTGCGTGCTGGCGGGTTTTCATACCCAGCCGTTTGCCGATGCGGCCAGCCTGAGCGCGCGCACCTACCGGCCTTTGCTGAAGCCGGGCACGCACAAGATCATCGGTTTCGCGCGCCGCGCACAGGGCCTGATCGTGACGGCCGGCAACCCCTTGAAACTGCGCGACTTGGGAGACGTGGCCCGTCTGCAGGCCCGCTTTGTGAACCGGGCCAAAGGCACCGGCACGCGCCTGCTGCTGGAGGAGCTGATGGCCCAGGCCGGGCTGGAACCGATCGACATCAGCGGGTTCCACACGGTGGAAAGCTCACACGCGGCGGTGGCGCAGGCGGTGGCCAGCGGCCGGGCCGATGTGGGACTGGGCACCGAATACGCCGCCCGCAGCCAGGGCCTGGGCTTTGTGCCGTTGACCGATGAGCGCTATCTGCTGGTGTGCCTGAAGGCGGCGCTGGACACGCCCGGGGTGCAACGCCTGCTGGCCCTGCTGCGCAGCCAGCCTTGGCAAGCCAGGCTCAACGCCCTGCCCGGCTACGCCAGCGACCACTGCGGTGAGGTGGCCGCCATGAAGCAGCTGTTGCCGTGGTGGAAGGCCTAGAAAGCCTCTTTCTCTGCCTCCAGATACGCCAGGCTGATGTATTTGCCAATGTTGCTCTCGAAACCGTCCATGGTCTTGGCGCGGCTGGCCACGCGGGGGTCTTTCAACACGGCAGCGCGGGCGGCTTCCATGGGTTCGCCGGCTTTCACCGCCTTCAGGCAGGGCTCGTAGATGCCCGCCAGAAACTCGCCATAGCGGTTGAGCAGGTCCCGGCTGCCCCGGCCGTGGCCAGGGATCCACAGCTGTTCGCCGGTCGCCTTCTGGAGTTCGTCGTAGTACTTGAACGTCCCCACGTAGGAGCCGTCGTCGATGTTGGCGATGCGGTTGTCCATCGCAATGTCACCCACACAAGTCAGGCGGTCCTGCACGACTTCCAGGCTCAGGTCGGACGGTGTGTGGGCGGTGCCGTAGTGGTGCATCTTCACCTGCACGTCGCCGTAGTCGAGCACCTGACCGCTCTGCACGGTCTGGTTCGGTGCAAACACCCGGGTGCCCATCGTGGCCTGGTTGGTCCAGCGCTCCATGAGGCTGCGCCAGAGGTTGCCCTCGGCGCCCGCGATCTGCTCCCGGGTGTGGGCCAGGGCGTAAATCGGCAGGTCGGCGCCGAAGGCCTCCACGAAGGCGTGGTTGCCCAGCCAGTGGTCGCCGTGGTAGTGGCTGTTGAACACCGCCACCACCGGCTGGGGCGTGACGGTCTTGATCATGCGGATGGCCATTTGCCCGATCTGGAGCGATGCGCCCGTGTCGAACACCAGCACACCTTTTTGTGTGACGACGAAGAGCACGCTCGCCATGAGTCCCTGGTTTTCTGCGGTGGGAAAACCGTCTTTGGCGTAGACCATCCACACATGAGGCGACAGCTGAACCGGCGCCACATCGGGCACCGGCGGGCCTTCTATGAACTCCTGCACCTGCTGGGCGAACACGCGCACTTCGGGCACCAGCGCCAGGCCAGCCGCACCCAGGCCGGCAGCGCCCAGCAGGCGCAACCATTGGCGACGGCTGTGCACCGGCGCGCCGTCGGTCTGCAGGGCAGCCGAGGGAACCAACGGGGAGGACGGGATGGGGCGTTTCATGGAGGTCTCCGGTTTATGAATCGCAAAATAAGCATTTGCTTATCCTAAAGATCATAAGCCGGCGCCGAGGGCAGGGCAAGCGCCCGCAGGCGGGCGCTGTCGCGTTCAGCAGGCCGGCAGACGCCGCGCGATTTCGGCCACCAGCTGGCATGCCAGCTCACGCTTGGAGGCGCGCGGCAGCTCGGTGGCTCCGTGCCCATCGACCAGCAGCAAGGCGTTGTCGTCCTGCCCGAAGGTGTCGGGGCCGATGTTGCCCACGAGCAAGGGCACGCCCTTGCGCACGCGCTTGGCCTGGGCGTGGGCCAGCAGGTCGTGGCTCTCGGCGGCGAAACCCACACAGTACAGCGCGCCCGCCTGTGCGCGCGGGCTGGTGGCGATGCCGGCGAGGATGTCGGGGTTTTCAACGAAGGACAACGTGGGCACCTCGCCCGATCCGTCTTTCTTGATTTTCTGATCCAGCACCTGTGCCGGGCGCCAGTCGGCCACGGCGGCGGCCGACACGAACACGCTGGCCTGATCGCAAGCCGCGAGCAGCGCGCGCTGCATCTCCAGCGCCGAGCGCACGTTGACCCGCTCCACACCGCGCGGCGTGGACAACCCCACCGGCCCGGCCACCAGCGTCACGCGGGCGCCGGCCTCGTGCGCGGCGCGGGCAATGGCAAAGCCCATCTTGCCGCTGGACAGGTTGGTCAGGCCGCGCACCGGGTCGATGGCCTCGAAGGTGGGACCGGCGCTCACCAGCACATGCTGCCCGGCCAGGTGTTTGGGTGCAAAGAAACGCGCCACGTCATAGAGGAGCTCATCGGCCTCCAGCATGCGTCCGTCGCCGGTTTCGCCACAGGCCTGGTCGCCGGCGCCCACGTCCAGCACGGTGGTGCCGTCGGCACGCAGCTGGGCCACGTTGCGCTGCGTGGCCGGGTGGGCCCACATCTCGCGGTTCATGGCGGGTGCCAGGATCAGCGGCACGGCGTCCAGCGGGCGCGCCAGGCACATCAGGCTGAGCAGGTCGTCTGCCCGGCCATGCAGCAGCTTGGCCATGAAGTCGGCGCTCGCCGGGGCGATGACGATGGCGTCCGCTTCCCGGCTCAGGTTGATGTGCGGCATGTTGTTGTCCACCCCGGCCGAGGTGCGCGCGTCCCACTGCGAGGTGAACACCGGCCGCCCGGAGAGCGCCTGCATCGTCACCGCGGTGATGAACTGCTCGGCGGCCTCCGTCATCACCACCTGCACGGTGGCGCCGGCCTTGATGAAGGCGCGGCAGAGTTCGGCGGCCTTGTAGCAGGCGATACCGCCCGAGAGGCCCAGGACGATGTGTTTTCCGGCGAGGTCGTTCATGCGCGCAATGTATCAGCATGTGGACGCGTGCCCGGTGGGGCCCCTGCAGGCGGCAGTACCGCCAAGGGGTCGCCTTTATAATCGCCATTTCCACCTCCTGCGGGCATCTGGCCCGCCCGAGACATGACCAAATTTGTGTTCGTCACCGGCGGTGTGGTGTCTTCCCTGGGCAAGGGAATCGCCTCCGCCTCGCTGGCCGCCATCCTCGAATCGCGCGGCCTCAAAGTCACCCTCATCAAGCTCGACCCGTACATCAACGTGGATCCGGGCACGATGTCGCCCTTCCAGCACGGCGAGGTGTTCGTCACCGAAGACGGCGCCGAGACCGACCTGGACCTGGGCCACTACGAGCGTTTCATTGAAACGCGGATGAAGAAGACCAACAACTTCACCACCGGCAAGATCTACCAGTCGGTGCTGGAGAAGGAACG
>JAGXRS010000183.1 GCA_018335615.1 Hydrogenophaga sp.
CTCGAACCCACGACAACAGGAATCACAATCCTGGACTCTACCAACTGAGCTACAGCCACCGCAAGCTTTGAATTATAGCGTGAAATCGGGCGCATTCTCCGGGACTGCGCCCCCAACTCAACGCCCAGCCATCGGCGCAGGAACTTTGATCTGCACCTTGAAGCGATCTTTGAGGGACTGGTAATACGCATCGGCTTCCAAGGCTGACACCCACTGCGCAAACTGCTGAACTTCCTGTGCGGCGATCTGCGGGTCGCTGCTCTGGCGGGGCTGGGCCTTGAGCACCTGCACAACGGTGTAGCCTTGCTCGCCCTGCGGCACGCCGACCCAGACCGGCAGCTGCCGTGCATCGGCGCTCAGCGCAGCGTTGAGCACAGGCCCGGTGAAGCCCTGGGCGTTGTCCCGCGAGACCGTCACCGGCGCCGACAACCCGGCGGCATCGCCGCCGGCCTTCCAGGCGGCCAATTGCTGCTCACCCGCTTCACGCGCCAGCTCGGCAGCCCGCTGGGCCACCAGACGCGTGCGCACCATGTCGCGCACCTCGGCCAGCGGCAAGGTACGCGCGCTGCTGTGCTGCACCACGCGTGCCGAGACCAGTTGGCCAGAAGCCGTTTCCACCGCCTCGATGTTGCGCTTGGACTCGATGGACGCGCGCGAAAACAGCGACTCCAGCAAACGCTCATTGGCCAGCACGCCCGCGCCGGGCTGCGGCTGGCGCTTGAGGCCCTTGACGGTCTGGACTTCGAGCTTCAGCCGCTCGGCGGCTGGCTGCAGGCTCTCGCCCTGCTCGTACACCAGGTTGCTGAAGGTTTCTGCGATGTCGGCAAACTGCCTCTGGGCTTGCTGCTTCTTGAGGTCGGCCTCGATCTCGGCGCGCACCTCTTCAAAACTGCGCTGGGGTGGCGCCTTCACGTCGGTGAGCTGGATGATGTGAAAACCGAACTCGGTCTCGACCAGATCGGAGATGTCACCCTTGCGCAGCGCGAACACCGCATCTTCGAAGGGCTTGACCATGGCACCGCGACCGAAGAAGTCCAGATCCCCGCCGTTGGCGGCCGATCCGGGGTCCTGTGAACTGGCACGGGCCACCGCCGCAAAGGTCTGCGGCGCCTGACGCACCTGGGCCAGCAGAGCGGCAGCCTGCTGACGCACAGCCTCCTTTTCATCAGCGGAAGCACCCGCGGGGACCGTCAGCAGGATGTGGCTCGCGCGGCGCTCCTCGTTGCCCGAGAGGCGCGCGGCGTTCTGTTCGTAATAGGCCCGCACGTCCGCCTCGGGCAGCGTGATGCTCCTCTGCAGCGCCGCCGCATCCAGCACCAGGTACTCGACATCGGCCTGTTCTTCGGACTGGAACAACGCCTGGTTGGCGTTGTAGAAGCTTTCAATATCGGCGTCGGTGAGCACCACACGGCCAGCGAACTCGCTGGCGGGGAAGCGGGCCACGCGAATCTCGCGTCGTTCAAAGAAGGCATCGAGTGACACTTTGGCCAGCCCCTGCGGTGCAAACCCGGAATCCAGCACGCCCCGCAGCACCTGACGCTGCGACAGGTCCGCGCGAACCTGGGCCTCGAACATCTCGGTCGTCATTCCCTGGCGGCCCACCAGCTGCCGGTACGCGTCCACGTCCAGCGTGCCGTCGGGGCGGCGCAGCGACGCAATGGTCTCATTGTCCTGCAGGTGGCGCGCCAGGCGCTGGTCGCTGGTGTACAGGTTCAGTTTCTGCGCCGCGAGCGCGAGCACGCGCTGGCGCACCAGCTGCTCCAGCGTGGCGTAGCGGGCCTCTTCGCTGTCCAGCAGCTTCGGATCGAGGCCGGGTATCTCGTCGCGCAAGCGGCGGGATTCGTTCTGGTGCGCGCGATCCCATTCCTGGCTGCTGATATCGACCCCGTCCACCGTCGCCACCACCGGCCCGCGCGGGTCGCGATCGGTGAAGCCCTGGATACCGAACAACACGAAGGAGGGAATGATCAGGATCATCAAAAAGCCCATCAGGTACTTTTTGTGATTGCGAATGGAATCGAACATGCCTTGAAACCCTGAAACGACGAATGGGTCCATCGGCAGCGGCTGACGCTGCGAAAAAAAAGGCGAACCGGGGTTCGCCTTTTTCGATGGGTGGTGGGTGCTGACGGGGTCGAACCGCCGACCTACTCCGTGTAAAGGAGCCGCTCTGCCAACTGAGCTAAGCACCCCACCGAAAACCTGGGACGCGCTTCAGTTCAGCGCGTCCTTCAATGCCTTGCCCGGGCGGAACTTGGGCACTTTAGCAGACTTGATTTTAATCTCTTCCCCGGTGCGGGGGTTGCGGCCTTTGCGGGCGGGGCGTTTGGTCACGGCAAAAGAACCAAAACCGACCAGAGACACCGTGCCGCCCTTCTTCAGGGTGGTGCGAATGGCGGTGATGGTCGAGTCCAGGGCACGCGTGGCGGCAGCCTTCGAAATGTCGGCATGCTTGGCGATGTGCTCGACGAGTTCTGTTTTGTTCACAAATAGCCCCTCTTGAAGTATTGGGAAATCGGTTCGTGCACACCGCTTGCGCGGCCCGCAAACCGACCCGCGGGCCAGCTGCCAGATGAAACTCATCGGCCCTGTGGCCTGTCCGCACGCGACTCGAGCGGCAACCCGACGGTCTGCACGAGAGGCGAGATTCTAGACGCATTCCCGATCCACGCCTGTACGCCACGCAACAGTTGGCCCGACCAGCGGCGCCGGCGCTTCGCTGGCGTGCATGCATGCACGCCGAAGCCGATCACACCTTCAGCGCCTGGGCGATCGCCCGGCCCACGTCCGAAGTGCTGGCCGTGCCGCCCAGATCGGGCGTGCGGGGAGCGCCGCTACCGGGCTGCAGCACCGCCTCGATCGCCTGCATCACCGCGTCGTGGGCGGCGCGGTAGCCCAGGAAGTCCAGCATCAGCGCGCCGCACCAGATCTGGCCAATGGGGTTGGCGATGCCCTGGCCGGCGATGTCGGGCGCCGAGCCGTGCACCGGCTCGAACAGCGAGGGGAAACGCCGGTCCGGGTTGAGGTTGGCGCTGGGGGCGATGCCGATGGTGCCGGTACAGGCCGGACCGAGGTCGGACAGGATGTCGCCGAACAGGTTGCTGCCCACCACCACGTCGAAGAAGTCGGGGCGCTGCACGAAGTGCGCAGTGAGGATGTCGATGTGGAACTTGTCCACTTTCACGTCCGGGTACTCCTTGGCCATCTCGGCCACGCGCTCGTCCCAGTAGGGCATGGTGATGGCGATGCCGTTGGACTTGGTGGCGCTGGTCAGGTGCTTCTTGGGCCGCGAACGCGCCACCTCGAAGGCGTAGCGCAGCACACGGTCCACACCGATGCGCGACATCACGGTTTCCTGCATCACGATCTCGCGCTCGGTGCCGGGGAACATGCGCCCGCCGATGCTGGAGTACTCGCCTTCGGTGTTCTCGCGCACGATCACCATGTCGATCTCGCCAGGCGCCCGCGGGCTGCCGTCGCGGCGCACCACGGGCGCGGTGACGCCGGGCATGAGCTTGGCGGGCCGCAGGTTCACGTACTGGTCGAACTCGCGGCGGAACAGCAGCAGCGAACCCCAGAGCGAGATGTGGTCGGGCACCTTGTCGGGCCAGCCGACGGCGCCGAAGTAGATCGCCTCGTGGCCGCCGATCTGCTCTTTCCAGTCATCGGGCAGCATCTTGCCGTGGCGCTCGAAGTAGTCGCAGCTGGAGAAGTCGAAGTGGTCGAACTGCAGGTCGATGCCGAAGCGCGTGGCCGCGGCCTCCAGCACGCGCAGGCCCTCGGGCATGACTTCCTGGCCGATGCCGTCCCCGGCGATGACAGCGATGCGATGGGTGCTCATGGGTGCTCCTGGGTGAGGCAAAAGGGGGCGGTGGCGGACGAACGCTGTGCCACCGAACGACGGCTATCAGCTTAACCTTGCCGAAATCCATAATCCGGCAATCCATTCGTTCTCAAGAAGAAACAATTGAACCGCTTCGATCTTGAACTGGTGCTGGCCGTGCGGCACCACGGCAGTCTGGCCGGCGCCGGGCGGGCCTTGCAGCTCGCCCCGTCCGCCGTGACCAAGCGGCTGGCCGCGCTGGAAGCCCAACTCGGCTTGCGGCT
>JAGXRS010000184.1 GCA_018335615.1 Hydrogenophaga sp.
GCCAGGTCGGTGTAGCCGGCGTAGGGCAGGTTGCGGCGCTCGGCCCAGTTGCCCACGGCCTCCATGTCGATGTTGACCATGATGCAGACCTTCTCGCGCTGGTCGCCGTAGGCCACCGCTTCCTTGATGTACGAGAAGAACTTGAGCTTGTTCTCCACGTACTTGGGCGCGAACATGGCCTTGTCGAAGGCCCCGCCCTTGATGCGGCCCACGTCTTTCACCCGGTCGATGATCTTCAGGTGGCCCGACGCGTCGATGAAGCCGGCGTCGCTGGTGTGGTACCAGCCATCGGCCGTGAGCACCTCGGCCGTGGCAGCCGGGTTCTTGTAGTACTCCTTCAGCAGGCCGGGCGACTTCACGAGAATTTCGCCTGTCTCGCTCAGCTTGATTTCCACGCCTTCGCAAGGCACGCCCACCGTGTCGGCGCGGGCCTCATGGTCGGGCTGCAGGCAGACGAACACCGCGGTCTCGGTCGAGCCGTAGAGCTGCTTGAGGTTGATGCCGATGGAGCGGTAGAAGCTGAACAGGTCGGGGCCGATGGCTTCGCCGGCCGTGTAGGCCACGCGCACCCGGCTCATGCCCAGGCTGTTGCGCAGCGGTCCGTACACGAACAGGTTGCCCAGCGCGTACATCACCGAGTCCATCAGGCCCACCGGTTTGCCGTCGAGCTTGTTCGGGCCGATGCGGCGCGCCACGTCCATGAAGGTGTGGAACATCTTGCGCTTGAGGGCGCCCGCGTCTTCCATGCGGATCATCACCGTGGTCAGCAGGCCTTCAAACACCCGCGGCGGCGCGAAGTAGTAGGTGGGGCCGACTTCCTTCAGGTCGATGGTGACGGTGGCACCCGACTCCGGGCAGTTCACCACGTAGCCCGCCACCAGCCACTGCGCGTAGCTGAAGATGTTCTGGCCGATCCAGGCCGGGGGCAGGTAAGCCAGCACCTCGTCGTTCTCGGTCAGCTTGTCAAAACGCGTGCCCACGGCGGCGCGGTCGATCAGCGTGCTGTGGGTGTGGACCACGCCCTTGGGGTTGCCGGTGGTGCCCGAGGTGAAGAACATGGCGGCCACATCGTCGCGCTTGGCCAGGTCCACCTGCTCGCGGAACACCTGTGGGTGGATCTGTGCAAAGGCCTTGCCGGACGCAATCAGCTCTTCCAGCGCGCCCAGGCCCGGCTGGTCGTAGTTGCGCAGTCCGCGCGGGTCGTCGTAGTAGATGTGCGAAAGCTGCGGGCAGCGGTCGCGGATCTCCAGCATCTTGTCGACCTGTTCCTGGTCTTCCACCACGGCGAAGCGCACGTCGGCGTTGTTGATGGGGAACACGCACTCGGCACCCACGGCGTCCTGGTACAGCGGCACGGGAATGGCGCCCAGCGACTGTGCGGCCAGCATGGTGGCGTACAGGCGGGGGCGGTTGGCGCCGATCACGATCATGTGCTCATCGCGCTGCAGGCCGGCCTGGTGCAGGCCGCAGGCAATGGCTTCGACCAGCTGGGCCATGCCGGCCCAGGTGGTGGTCTGCCAGATGCCGTATTCCTTCTCGCGCATGGCCGGCGCGTTCGGGCGACGCGCCGCGTGTTCCAGCAGCAGCCGGGGGAAAGTGTCTTGCATTGCCGTGTCTCCTGAATCCTGGGCCTGGGATCGTGTGCAGTGGTTGGAAGGCCGCACCACTGTCGGGTGATTCTGAGCCGAATGTTAGGCGTGTATTTGACGTCATGTTGTCAGTACGACGACAATTGAGGGGTCAACCCTGCTAGGACTTTCCCTAGTGTTTTTTACTGATGGTGTCAGCCACATGTCATATCCGCCGCACTATCGTCAGGCCTCCGTGTTGCGCGAACGGGCGCGTGCGCCCACCGAGGCCGAGCTGGCCGAGATCCCGTGGTTGCCTGGACTGGCCGGACCCGAGCGCGAGCGGGCGCTGGAGGGCCTGGTGGTCACCGAGGCGCAGGCGGGCGAGTACATCTGCCGCTTCGGCCGCACCGCCACCTACTGGTTTGGCCTGGTGGATGGCCTGCTGAAGATGAACAACGACGAGTCGCAGGGCTTCGCCATCACCTTCACCGGCCTGGCGCCCGGCGGCTGGTTCGGTGAAGGGACGGTGCTCAAGCGCGAGCAGTACCGTTACAACGTGCAGGCGCTGCGCAAGAGCCGCGTGGCCGGCCTGCCGGTGGACACGTTTCACTGGCTGCTGGACCACTCCATCGCCTTCAACCGCTTCGTGATGCAGCAGCTCAACGAGCGTCTGGGCCAGTTCATCGCCGCGCGCGAGATCGACCGCCTGACCAATCCCGACCTGCGCGTGGCCCGCAACCTGGCCGCGCTTTTTCACCCGCTGCTCTCGCCCAACGTGGCCGGCATTCTGCGCATCACCCAGCAGGAACTGGCCTACCTCGTCGGCTTGTCGCGCCAGCGCGTGAACGAGGCGCTGTCCACCCTTTCGGCCAAGGGCTGGATTCGCGTGGAATATGGCGGCCTGCGCGTGCTGGACCTGCAGGCGCTGCGCCACGGCGAGCTGTAGGCACGGCCCGCCGCGCCGCTCAGCGGATTGCCCCGCGTTTTTACGCGCACGCGGCGACGTGACGCCGGTGGCCGGGCGTTTGATCTGGGATGATCCCCCCATGACGACCGACAAACCCGCCCGCACCCTCAAGCTCAACCCGGGCGCTGCCAGCAAGCCCCCCGCCGACCCTTTTGCCCCGCGCCGTGCGCCGGTGCGTCCGCCAGGCCCGGCGCGTGCCAAGACCGTGTCGGCCTCGGCCCCCAAGCCGCCGCGCGCCGCAGCCGAGCGCGCCGCCGGCCCGCGCGGCGCACCGTCACCCGAGCGGCGTGAGCGCCGGTGGGAAGGTCAGACCGACGGTCGCGCTGCGCCGCGACAAGAGGCACGCCCAGACATGCGGCAGGCCCCGCGCCAGGAACAGAGGCAAGACCAGCGCCAGCCGCCACGGCAAGATGCACGCAGCCGTGTCGAGCCGCCCAGTGCCTTTGGACGCCCTCCCGCTGGCCCGCGCGGTGACGAGCGCCACTGGAACGAGCGCCCCGGTGCCCGCCCCAGCGAACGGCCCGGCCGCAGCGATCCGTATGGCAGCCCGCGGGAGGCACGCGACCCGCGTGAGATGGGCGATCGGCGCGACACCTCCCACGGCGAACATGCGGCGCGCAGCCCGTCCGCGGCGCCGCGCCCCCAGCAGCCGCACCGGCCCGACCTGGCCCGCGTGGGCAATGTGCGCGGTGAAATCCGCCTGAACAAGCGCATGGCCGATCTCGGCCTGTGTTCCCGGCGCGAGGCCGACGAATGGATCGCCCGCGGCTGGGTGCTGGTCAACGGCGCGCCTGCCGTCATGGGCATGCCCGTGCCGCCCGACGCCCAGGTGGAGGTGCTGCCACAGGCGCGCCACCAGCAGGCCGGGCAGGTCACCATCCTGCTGCACAAGCCCATGGGCTACGTGAGCGGCCAGCCCGAAGACGGCCACGAGGCCGCCGCCACGCTGATCGGCGCGCCCAGCCAGTGGCGCGGCGACGCCCGCCACCCGGCGGACGGCCGCCGCTTCGCCCCCGAGCACACCCGCGGGCTGGCGCCCTGCGGCCGGCTCGACATCGACTCGGTGGGCCTGCTCGTGCTCACGCAGGACGGGCGCATCGCCCGCCAGCTCATCGGCGAGAGCAGCGGCATTGAAAAGGAATACCTGGTGCGGGTGCACTACGCGCCCAACGGGCCGCAAGGCGCGGGCGTGGTCACGCAGAACGTGCAGGCCATCTTCCCGGCGCAGCAGCTGGCTCTG
>JAGXRS010000185.1 GCA_018335615.1 Hydrogenophaga sp.
GGCACCGGCACCGGCACCGGCACCGGCGCCCATTCCCGCACCCGCTCCCGACCTGTCCACCGCCCGTGCGCCCGAACTGCCCGAGCCGGCCGAACCCCCGCCCGCGCAGGCCTTCATGGCCGCGCCGCCCGCACCCACTGCCCAGGAATGGGCGCAGGCCGCCACCTACACGCTCAAGAACAGCAAGCGCTACCGCTACCACTGGGGCCAGCACGTTCGCAGCCTGATGGGCACCGCCTTTGAAGGCCCCGAGCAAGGCGCGGTGCGCTTTCGCATCGAGATCGCCCCCAGCGGCCAACTCGCCCAGCTCGCCACCTTGTGGAGCACCTCGGCGGCGATCGAGCAACGCGCCCGCCAGGCCATCGAGCAGCTGCCAGCGCTGCCACCCACGCCCGACGGCCAACCGCTGGTGTTCGAAAAGACCCTCGTTTTCGACGCCTTCACCACCGACGCCCCGCCGCTGTACAAAGACGACTGCGAGCCCGACCCGCCGCAGCACGGCAACCGTTTTGCGTGGGACGGCCGCTCACCCCAGGTCGCCGCCGCGCAGCCCCAGGCCACGCGGCTAGACCCCGTCGCCTACGCCGAATGCCTCAGGCAACTGCCGCCAGACAGCATCGAAGCCGAGGCCGCCAGCGACGAACGCCAGCAAAAACAGTGGGCCTCGCCCACCCTGGGGCGCTGAGGGCCTGGGTGGGCCAGGTCGCGGTGTTCAATGGCCGCCTCGCGCAGCTTCACGAAGGCGCGCACCACGTCAATCCCATCTCCACCGCCTGTTGGGACGCCAGCACGTTGGTGACCTGGATGGCGCCGTGTTCCGTGAAGGCGTAAGGCAGGGTTTTTGAGAATTTGAGCTTGGCGAGGTGGTCGCCATTTGCGACCACCTCGGCCTTTTCGGCGGCTGTCAGCTGAAACAGAAAGTCCGGCGAAAACCGGTCGGCGTTGCGTTTAACGGTTGGGTTTGCTTCCCTCGCAAGGCGGTTGTGTCGCAGCCAAGGGCGCATGTCGCGTTACCCGTGCAGCGAACGAATGGAAACGCCGAAGCGGGCGAACCGACTCAAGACATCGCGAACACTGTGGCGCACCACGTCCTCCACGCAGCCTGGCGAACTGGACACGGTGATTTGAACGACCCGCCCCGCGTACCGCACCACCAGCTTGGGGTGTTTGCGGGTAGGGTGTAACTGAGCCTCCATGCTTGGGCACAGGCGGCGCACGGCTTGCAGTGCCAGACGGTGGTGTTTCTGCAATCTCATCTTTTTTCTCCCTTGTTTGCATCGGTTTCAAAAAGCCGCCCCGTCGGCCTGAGCTGTTAGGGGCGGCAAACCTGCACGGGTTTACTTGCGGGGCGGGTTGTTGCTGCGGCCACCGCCCGACGGGTTGGGGGTCTTGCTCGGGGCGTTTTCGAGTTGAAACAACATGCTTTTCTCCTTGGCCCGGAAACGTAGGGACGAGCGACACCAGTCCGGGCCCACGCCGGCGCTGCTCGTGAAAAGGGTTTGGCGTTAGGCCGCTGTCAGCCAGGCGGGACGTTGCGGGCCGATGGCGACCTGTTCTTGGCTGGCATCGAGATTGGTTTTCAGGCGCTCGGCCAACACTTGCGCGTCTTGGTGCCGCCACGGCGCATGCCGCAGTTCCCCCGACGCGGTTTCTTCTACGAGCCGTATGAAGAAAGTCCTGCCGTCGGGCTCCAGCCTGTATCGGGAAGCTTCGTAGCTCGTGACCGATTTGGTGTGAATCCGGACTCCCGAGTCTGACGCTTCAATGCTCCACCAGTCTGCTGGGATGGGGATGAGCAGCGGAGCCAGCACGTCGTCCCAAAGGCCGGAGGTCAGCCAGTTGGTGACCAAAGAATGTTCGTTGCCCGCTGTGCGAAAGTTGGCGCGAATCTCATCGGGGTATTCGTCCAGGCAGCCTTTATGGACGGCAATGTTCTTCCATCGGTCACTGTCCTCCGCAGTATCTGCATTCTCGGGCTTGACCCATTGCCGCACCTGCAGCCGTAGGCGTCCCAGATCGCGCGGCCATTCGTCTTCCGCCTTGAAGCCCTTGACGAAGTTGGCATGCTGCGAAGCCCAGTTCACAAGTCCAAACGGTCCATTAAGTGACCATCGGTCCCATTCGGTGGGCTTGACCCATTGCAGCCCTGGGATGCTGGGCGCACATCGCACAAAGCTGAACTCCTTGAAGCGCCTGGGGTGCGAAGGGGGTTGAAGCAGCACCCTGAGCCACGGGGCGTCCTCGCTCAGTTCCACGCGGGCGTCGCTCTCACTCAAAGCGTCAAGCCACTTCGCGCCCTCTGTGGTGACTTGATAGCGCACTTCTGACACGCCCAGCACCATTTGCGTTTCGCGGTGCCCGTATGTGTTGATGATCAAGAGCCAGTAGCCATGCTGGCTGGTGGGGCGATGCAGTTCTTCTGTGGTCCAGCCCGTGAGCGCTGCAAGTTGTGTCAGTTCATCGCTTCTCTGCTCCAGTTGTGCCACTTCGAGTCGGAAAGAGATGTTTTCAGCCAGTTCGCCGAGCGGGTCGTCCGCGTCGTTATGGCGCTCCAGCGCGTGTTCCAGCAATACATTGCCGCCGCTGTCGAGCTGTCCGCGCAACTGTTTTTTGATCTCGTTAATGCGGTTGGGCGGCGGTTCGGGCTGCCCCCCACACAAGAGGTCGAAAAGCTTGCTTGGATCACGGTGAAGCTTTTCCGCCAAACCCCTTGCCAGTTTTTCAACGGTTGCTTTGGTCGTCCGTCCACTCTGCTCAATGCGCTGATAAGACCGTGATTTGGTCTGTGCAGAGCTGGTGTTGCTGCGCACAACGAACGCGCCCAAGTGCTCCTGAGTCAATTTCGCCTCCTCCCGCAGCGCCAACAACCTGGCTGTATGGATGCGAATCCCGTTGGGTCGACCAATCTTTTTCATGCTCATATCCGTCTTGCTAAATTAGTTCGCGAATCTTCACCGGTTGAATTGGTGATGTAAATAGCGAGACTTACGGCATAAAACGGCATAAATTGACTTGTAAGTAAAAAGCTCGCTTATCCCCGCCCATATCATTCAGGCATGCACCACCACACCCCAGGGACCCCCACCGCCACGGCATCCAGCGCTGTCACCGCTGACGCCACCACCGCCGTAGCCCGCGACACCGCCGCCGCCCACGCCTTCATCGCCCGCTGGCGCGGCGTCACCGCGTCCGAGCTGTCCACCTCGCAGAGCTTTGTCATCGAACTCTGCGCGCTGCTCGGGGTGGATGCGCCGCACCCCACGCCCGACCAGCGCTACATGTTCGAGCGGCCCATCACCTTCCAGCACGGCGACGGCAGCACCAGCGCCGGGCGGGTCGATTGCTACAAGCGCGCGCACTTCGTGTGGGAGAGCAAAAAGCTCAAGACCGGCGTGCAGGCGCAACGCACCGGCAACACCAGCGGCACCCCCATCACCACCAAAGCCTTCGACGACGCCTTGCTCAAGGCCCGCCAGCAGGCCGAGAACTACGCCCGCGCGCTGCCCGCATCGGAAGGCCGCCCGCCCTTTGTGGTGGTGGTGGACGTGGGCCATGTGATCGAGCTCTACGCCGAGTTCACCCGCAGCGGCGCCACCTACACACCGTTCCCCGACCCGCGCAGCCACCGCATCCGCCTGGAACAGCTGGCCGACCCGCTCATGCGCGCCCGCCTGACCGCGCTGTGGACCGACCCGCTCAGCCTCGACCCCTCGCGCATCAGCGCCAAGGTCACGCGCGCCGTGGCCGCCGAGCTGGCCGAGCTGGCCAAAAGCCTCGAAGCCGCCGGCCACGCGCCGCAGGCCGTGGCCGCCTTCCTCACCCGCTGCCTCTTCAGCATGTTTGCCGAAGACGTGGGCCTGCTGCCCAGCACCCACACCCCGGGCCGCGCCGAGGCGGCCGACGCCCTGGGCAGCTTCACCCACCTGCTCAAAACCTTCCGCGAACAGCCCGCCACGCTGGTGCAGATGCTCAAGGTGTTCTGGCAGGCCATGGACGCCGGCGGCTTCAACGCCGCCATTGCGCACAACGTGCTGCGCTTCAACGGCAAGCTGTTCAAGGGCGCCGGGGTGGACGGCTACGTGCTGCCGCTCAACACCGCGCAGATCGACGGCCTGTTGCGCGCCGCCCAGGCCAACTGGCAAGAGGTGGAGCCCGCCATCTTCGGCACCCTGCTGGAGCGCGCGCTCGACCCCACCGAACGCCACGCCCTGGGCGCCCACTACACGCCGCGTGCCTATGTGGAGCGGCTGGTGCTGCCCACCGTGGTGGAGCCGCTGCGCGCCGACTGGGCCAACGCGCAGGCGGCAGCCGTGTTGCTGGCGCGCGAGGCCGACGAGCTGGAGGGCAAAAAGCGCGAAGCCAAACAGGAAGAAGCCCGCGCCGAGCTGCGCCGCTTCCACCACCAGCTCTGCACCACCCGCGTGCTGGACCCGGCCTGTGGCAGCGGCAACTTCCTGTATGTGACGCTGGAGCACCTGAAGCGGCTGGAAGGCGAGGTGATGAACCAGCTCGACGCCATGGGCCAGACGCAGGACAAGCTCGGCCTGGAGGGCGAAACCGTCACGCTGCAGCAGCTGCGCGGCATCGAGCTGAACCAGCGCGCCGCCGCTCTGGCCGAGCTGGTGCTGTGGATCGGCTGGCTGCAATGGCATGTGCGCACGCGCGGCCTGGCCAGCGTGGCCGAGCCCGTGGTGCACGACTACGGCAACATCGAACACCGCGACGCCGTGCTGGCGTATGACCGTGCCGAGCCCGCGCTGGACGCGAGCGGCAAAGCCATCACCCGCTGGGACGGTGTGACGTTCAAGACCCACCCCGTGACGGGCGAGCCCGTGCCCGACGACGCCGCGCAGGTGCCGCAGTGGGCCTACGTGAACCCGCGCCCGGCCGAGTGGCCGGCGGCGGAATTCATCGTGGGGAATCCGCCGTTTATTGGTGCCGGGGCCATGCGTGCCGCGCTGGGCGACGGCTACGCGCAGACCCTGCGCGCCACCTGGCCCGACGTGCCCGAAAGCGCCGACTTTGTCATGTACTGGTGGCACCACGCGGCCTGCCAGGTACGAGCGGGCAGCGCCCGGCGCTTCGGCTTCATCACCACCAACAGCCTGCGCCAGACCTTCAACCGGCGTGTGGTGCAGGCTGCACTGGATGGCGAGTCTGTCCCAGCAGCTGCGACGGGGAATGCCGGGGGCCTCATGCTGCCAAACGCGCAGAAATCGGCCCCCGGC
>JAGXRS010000186.1 GCA_018335615.1 Hydrogenophaga sp.
CACCTTGCCCACGGGGCGCACATCGTCCCCAATCCGGCCCAACAGCGCCTCTTCCCGCTCGCCAAGGCCTCCGGCCTCGATCCCCGGCACGGCGCGCACGAATCGCGCGTCATGCTCGCCGGGGGCCACCGCCCGCAACTGCTCCTCCAAGACGCCATGCACCGCGTCGCGCGCCTCTGCCGCTATCAAGCTCACGGGCACCACGCGCCGCGGGCCGAGGATCACGCCGCCCTCCAGCCCCTCGTCGCGCACATGCACCTCACTGTCACCACCCAGCCCAAAGGTTCGCATCGCGACAGCTTCGACCATGGTGCGCCATGGGCCCACGCGCGCGCCTTCGGGATCAATCGCCGGTCGCCCCTCGCGCAGGACTGCCACATCGGTCGTTGTTCCGCCAATATCCGACACCAGCGCATGCGCCGCCCCTGTCAGCCAGCGCGCGCCCACAATGCTCGCCGCAGGCCCGCTCAGGATCGTCTCGATCGGCCGTTCCCGTGCCTGATCTGCGCTGATCAGCGCCCCGTCGCCCCGCACCACCATCAGCGGCGCGTGTATCCCTAACTCGCCCAGCTTGCCCTCGGCCCGGTCGATCAGTCGCGCGATCATCCCGATAAGCCGCGCGTTAAGCAGGGCGGTCAGCGCCCGTTTCGGTCCGTTGAGCTTGGCCGACAGATGATGCGACAGGCTCACGGGCCGTCCCGTTACCGTGCGGATCGTCTCTGCCGCCGCCAATTCATGCGCGGGGTTTCTGGTGGCAAAGAGCGATGCCACCGCATAGGCCTCTGCCCCTGTTCCAGTCTCTAACCAAGCCAAAAGTGCTTCTTTATCCAGCGGCATTGCTTCGCCTCCGGCGTGGTTATGGCCACCACTCAGCACAATCTCCGGGTCACCGCCTAGCGCCTCGGCCAGCCCATGCGCCTGCAAATCTGCCGCCCGAAACCCGATATAAACTAGGCCCGCGCGCCCGCCTTGCCCCTCTACCAGCGCATTGGTCGCCAAGGTCGTCGAGAGCGAAGCAAGGCCGATATCGCCCACATTCGCGCCGCTTTCGCGCAGCACGGCCTCGACCGCGGCACCAATTCCCACGGCCAGATCGGCCCGTGTCGTCAGCGCCTTGGCGCTCGCAATCACCTCGCGCTCATCCCGGATCAGAACGGCATCGGTATAAGTGCCCCCGGTGTCCACGCCCAACAACAACGCCATCTGCCTGCCCTCTTTGACTGTCAGGCTAGGGGTGTAGCGGGTTTCTCGCGCTATGCCAGCCCGTTTGCGTCACGATCCAGTCGTTTGACCGCCCACCGCGCCGCATCCGCGACGGCCGCATCTGCATCCTCGCACTGCGATTGCGCCACCGCGCGCAGGCTGGGATCTGCGGAATTGCCAATCGCATAGAGCACATTACGCAAAAACCGGTCGCGCCCGATCCGCTTGATCGGGCTGCCGGAAAACCGGTCGCGAAACGCCGTATCATCGAGCGAAGCCAATTCTGCCAGCCGTGGGGCCACCAGATCATCGCGCGCGTGATATTTCACTTCGCGCGCCGTGACCGCAAACTTGTTCCATGGGCAGACCGCCAGACAATCGTCACAACCGTAAATCCGATTACCCAGACCGGGGCGCAGGGCTTCATCCACGGGCCCTTTATGCTCGATCGTCAGATAGGAAATACAGCGCCTTGCGTCCAACTGATAGGGCGCGGGAAAGGCATCGGTGGGACAGATGTCCAGACAGGCGCGGCAAGACCCACAATGATCGATTTCCGCCAGATCCGTCTCTAGATCCAGCGTCGTAAAAACGGACCCGAGAAAAAACCAGCTTCCCAACTCACGGCTCACCAGATTGGTATGTTTACCCTGCCATCCCAGCCCCGCCGCCTGTCCAAGTGGCTTTTCCGGCACGGGGGCCGTGTCAACAAACACCTTCACCTCCCCACCGCCCGCGTCGATCAGCCAGCGCGCCAACCGTTTCAACCGCTTCTTGACAGTGTCGTGATAGTCTCTGTTACGTGCATAAACCGATATATTGCCGCGATCCTGCTGTCTCAGTCCCGCCAGCGGATCGCCCTCGGGGGTATAGCTTTCGCCCAACATGATGACGGTGCGCGCCTCGGGCCAGAGCAGTTCGGGCGCGCCGCGCCAGTCGCTCCGCTCTGCCAGCCATCCCATCTGCCCGTGATAGCCCTGCCCAAGAAATGCGGCCAAACGCTCGGGCACATGCCCCACATCCCATGGGCGACACATCCGACAGGCGTCAAACCCTTCGGCATGCGCTTGATCAACCAGTCTCTGTTTCAGCCCAATATTCATCTGGCGCAAAATACCTCGGGGGAGTCGCCGCTTGCGGCGACGGGGGCAGCACCCCCAACCTAAAAGTCGAGATCAGCATAATGCGCAGGCGGCGGAAACCCCGACACTTGATCCGCCAGAATCCCGCGGAACGCTGGGCGCGACTTGATCTTGGCATACCAATCCTTGACCGCCTCGCTGCGCGTCCAGTCCACATCGCTGATGTAATCCAGCGCGCTCAGATGCGCGGCCGCCGCAAAATCTGCCAGCGTCATCACATCCCCCGCCAGCCAGCGCCGGTGATCCAACAGCCACGCCATGTAATCCAGATGATATTTGATCGCCTTTGCCCCATCCTTGACATTGCGACTGTCGGGAAAGCCTAGCTTCATCACCTTTTTGTTCACCCGCTCATAGACCAACTTACTGGTCACTTCGCTATGAAACTTGTCGTCAAACCACCCCACCAGCCGCCGCACCTCATAGCGCGCATCGGTGCCTTTGGGCATCAACGGCGGTTCGGGATACTTCTCTTCCAGATATTCGCAGATGGCGGCACTCTCCGACATGGTCTTGCCGTCGATCCGCAGCACGGGCACTTTGCCAGCCGGGTTGCGGCGCAGAAAATCCGGATCCTGCTCCCAATAGCGCTCTTCCACCAGCTCACATTCGATCCGCTTTTCCGCCAGACTCAGCCGAACCTTGCGGCAAAAGGGCGAGAGCGGGACATGATAGAGCTTGGCCATGAACGATTACCTGTGGTCTCGGGGGTCGCCCCTCAATGCCCCCTTTGGCTGCGGTTTTCAATCCTCGAAACAGGTGGCGCGCCCATCTCGGTCAATCGTTGCCGCTCCATCAAGGATACCAGCGGCCCTGTTGCGCAATGCCTGCGATGGTTTTGACGCGGAGCGTCCCTTGGGATCAGGCAGCACCGCCGCCAGTCGCGCCGCTTGCGTCGCGCTCAGGTCGGCGGCGCTCACGCCGAAATAGTGCCGCGCGGCGGCCTCAACCCCGAAAACCCCCTCATCGAACTCTGCGACATTAAGATAGACCTCGATGATCCGACGTTTAGACCAAAGCGTTTCGACCACCGGAGTAATGCTGGCCTCCAGCGCCTTGCGTGCCCAATTGCGCCCATGCCAGAGATAGACATTCTTGACGACCTGCTGACTGAGCGTCGAGGCCCCGCGCCCTGAACCCTCGGCAATCGCCGTGCGAATGGCTGCCATATCAAACCCCCAGTGCTGGCAAAAATTGGCATCTTCTGCCGCCACCAAAGACCGCGCCATCACTGGCGCAATTTGCGCCATCGGCACCCAGTCATGCGCGATCCGGCCCAGCCGCCGCTCTTCCTGACCCATGTAATAGGTCTTGGGCGGCGCAACCTCGCGATGCAGGGCAATCACACCCAGCACGATCAGAACCGCCACGACAGACCATCGAAGCAGCCAAGCTGTCGGGGTCCACCGGGGTCTCACCCGTGAGGGGGGGGATTTGCGCGCGCGTGCCATGGCCCAGCTATAGCGCCCCGTGCGCCTGCGCAAAACACCTTTGGCGCAGGCACGGTTTCTTCTTGGCTAAAATACTCCGGGGG
>JAGXRS010000187.1 GCA_018335615.1 Hydrogenophaga sp.
GCCCATTTCCACAAAGCCGAAGCCTTTGGAACGGCCGGTGTCGCGCTCCATCATGACCTTGGCGCTGTTCACGTTGCCGAAGGCGCCGAAAGCCTGCTGCAGATCTTCGTCGCGAACGGTGTAGGGCAGGTTGCCCACGTAGAGTTTGTTGCCCATGCTTGGGACTCCTAAGAACACTGAAAAAAATAGCGATGGAGCCCCGTTAGCAAACAAAACCTGTAGCACGCGAAACCAACCGATCACTTGTCAAGCGGGTGTTTTTCCGTCACTCGCTCGCGCATTATGCGCGCAATGCCTGCACGCGATGGACATTTTTGAAGCGCCGTGAACGCCCCCGCCGCGGCGATGCGCTCTTACAACAGTGGCCGGGTGGCGGCGCGCACGCGGCCGCGGGGACGTGGCACCAGGGCGGTGCTCGACAATGGCCCGGGGTTGTGCCGGCTGGGCACCGTCGGGCCCGGGATGCTTCAATTTATACTGACGCCAGCGCCGATTTGATCCAGATTGCGGGCGCTTTAGAAATGCCGCTAAAGGGGAGATTCCCGGTCTCGCTCTTGGCGGCACCGGGTTTTTCTTTTTTGGACCCCGCGCGCCGGGGAATGCCAGTGATCGTCACGCCACAAACGTTCCGATTTGACCAGCCGCTGCCGCTGCGCAGCGGCGCCGTGCTGCCCGCCTATGAGCTGGTGGTGGAAACCTACGGCCAGCTCAACGCCGACAAAAGCAACGCGGTGCTGATCTGCCACGCGCTCAACGCTTCGCACCATGTGGCCGGCGTGCACGCCGACGCGCACGGCCAGCCGCTGGCGCGCAGCGAAGGCTGGTGGCACAACATGATCGGGCCGGGCAAGCCGGTGGACACCGACCACTTCTTCGTCATCGGCGTCAACAACCTCGGGTCCTGCTTCGGCTCCACCGGCCCCACGCACACCAACCCGGCCACCGGTGAGCCCTGGGGTGCGGACTTTCCCGTGGTCACGGTGGAAGACTGGGTGACCGCGCAGGCCCGCCTGCTCGACGCCCTGGGCATCCAGACGCTGGCGGCGGTGATGGGCGGCAGCCTGGGCGGCATGCAGACCCTGAGCTGGACGCTGCAGTACCCCGAGCGCGTGCGCCACGCCGTGGTGGTGGCCAGTGCGCCAAACCTCACGGCGGAAAACATCGCCTTCAACGAGGTGGCGCGCCGCGCCATCGTCACCGACCCGGACTTCCACGGCGGCCACTACCTGCGCCACCGGACGCTGCCCCGGCGCGGCCTGCGCATCGCCCGCATGATCGGCCACATCACCTACCTGAGCGACGACGTGATGAACGAAAAGTTCGGCCGTCAGCTGCGGGCCGCCGACGGCGAAGACCCGGCCGCCGTCGCCGAGCTGGCCTACCGCTACAGCACGCAAGATGTGGAATTCCAGATCGAGAGCTACCTGCGCTACCAGGGCGACAAGTTCAGCGAGTACTTCGACGCCAACACCTACCTGCTGATCACCCGCGCGCTGGACTATTTCGACCCGGCGCGCGAACACGGCGGCAGCCTGAGCGCGGCGCTGTCGCGCTCCAGTGCCAAGTTCCTGCTGGTCAGCTTCACCACCGACTGGCGCTTCTCGCCCGCGCGCAGCCGCGAGATCGTGCAGGCGCTGCTGGAGAACGGGCGCGACGTGAGCTACGCGGAAATCGACGCGCCGCACGGGCACGACGCCTTCCTGCTGGACGACCCGCGTTACCACCAGGCCGTGCGCGCCTATTTCGACCGCATCGGCGAGTCGCTGCCCGGCATCGGGCCGCAGGCCGCCGCTGCCCTGGGAGTGCCCGCATGAGCGACCGAAGCGTCATGGAATCCATCGCCCGCCTGGTGCCGCCGGGCTCGCGCGTGCTTGACCTGGGCTGCGGCGACGGCGCCCTGCTGGCGCACCTGAAGGCCACGCGTGCCTGCACCGGCTACGGCGTGGAAATCGACGACGCCAAGGTGCTGGCCTGCATGAAGCGCGGCGTGAACGTGCTGCAGCTCAACCTGGAAGGCGGCCTGTCCATGTTCGGCGACGACGCCTTCGACGTGGTGCTGCAGATCGACACCCTGCAGCACCTGCGCAACGCCCAGACCATGCTGCGCGAGACGGCGCGCGTGGGCCGCATCGGCATCCTCGCCTTTCCCAATTTTGCGCACTGGCCCAACCGCCTGGCGGTGCTGCAGGGCCACATGCCGGTGACCAAGCGGCTGCCTTACCAGTGGTACGACACCCCCAACATCCGCGTCGGCACCTACCGCGATTTCGAGGTGCTGGCGCAGCGCAATGGCCTCACCATCGAAGACAGCTTCGGCCTGCACGAGGGCCGCGAGGTGCGCAGCTGGCCCAACCTGATGGCCAGCACGGCGGTGTTCCGGGTGAGGAAGTAGGCCCCCGCACCGCCTGCGGCGTCAGCGCGCCGCCTCTTGGCTGGCGTCTTCGGCAAAGTCGCCCTGCACGGTGGCGCTGCCAGCCAGCAGGCCGGGGTAGAGCTGTGCAAAGGTGGCGGTGATCTGGGCCAGCGGCAGGTCGTCGAAGCTGCCGCGCTCGTTCACGTATTCCATGTGCTGGTTGCCCGCCCGGTCAAACGGGTGGTAGAGCGAGTCGTGCACGCCATCGAATTCCAGCGGCAGCAGGCCAAACTTCTCGCACAGCCCGATGTTGAAGGCCGGCGTGGCCTTGCGCCAGGCGCCGTCCAGCCACAGTTCCGTGTAGCCATGCCAGGCAAACACATCGGTCTGCATCGTCTCGCGCAGCCGCCGGGTGGACAGGTGGTTGCGCACGTCGGCAAAACCCAGCCGCGCCGGCAGGCCGGCGGCACGGGCCACCGCGGCCAGCACCACGGCCTTGGGCACGCACCAGCCCGATCCTTGCCGCAGCGCGGTGCTGGCTTTCATGCCGCTGGCCGAGAGGTCGATGCGGTAGGGGTCGTAGCGCAGCTGGTCACGCACCGCGCGGTACAGCGCCACCGCCTGTTCGCGAGGCGTGGGGCCCTGGGCGTGCTGACGGGCAAAGGCCACCACCACCGGGTGGTCGCTGTCGATGAAAGGGCCGGGTTCGCGGCAGGCGTCGGTGTCGGGCAAGCGGGTCATCCGCCCCTTCTAGCACGCAGCCGACGACCGGCCATGCCGCGGAAGTGACGCCCCAGCGTGCCGATTTGATCCATATCACAAAAATAAAAGCCGACTGGAAAAGTTCTCATCTTGTCCTCAAGATTTGCGTGGTTAAGCCGAAAGTTGGATGCATGTGGGGGTATTGGCCACCAGGAACTGCTCCGCCCCCCCATGCACCAGCCGGGTGCCGACCGCAACAGGTTGGCAAGAAACCCATCACTGCGAGGACACAACCATGCAAACAACATTCTCTTTTGGTATTGCACGCCGCCTGTTCGCGGTGAGCATCTTGATCACACTGGCGCTGGCGGCCCTGGGCACGTTCGCCTACCACCAGCTGAGCGGGGCTGCGGGTCTGGCCCACAACACCGAACATGTGCGCGTGCCCCAGCTCAAGGCCATGGCCGAGCTGGAACTCAACGTGACCCAGGTGTCGTTGCAGCTGCGCCATGCCATCCTGTCGCGCACACCCGAAGAGCAGGCCGCGGCGCTGGCCTATATCGGCGCCAAGCGACAGCACATGGTCGAGACGCTCGACGGCTTCGAAAAGCGCCTGTTCAGCCGCGAAGGCAAAACCCATTTCACCCAGCTGCCACCGGCCGTTGCCCAGTTCTGGACCATTGGCGAGGCCAACCTCCGGCTGATCCAGGAGGGCCGCAAAGAAGAGGCCTTTGCCTACCTGGTGGACACCACCATACCCGCCCGCAACCGGCTGCTCGACGTCATTCACGAAGGCTACGAGATCCAGGCCAGGGGCCTGGCCGGCGACATCAACGAGATCGAATCGGATGTCCATTCCACCGCCACCCTGGTCATCGTGACCGCCCTGGCGATTGCGGCCAGCCTGATCGGATTTTCCTGGTACGTGGCGAACCTGCTGCGCCGCCGGGTGGCCGCCTCGCAGGTGGTGGCCGAGCGGGTGCGCGACGGCGACCTGAGCACCGCCATCGTCGACGCCACGCGTGACGAGTTTTCGCCGCTGATGACCACGCTGGCCGACATGCAGTCGTCCCTCACCCGGGTGGTGACGGGCGTGCGCCAGAGTGCCGACAGCGTGGCCACGGCCAGCGCCGAGATTGCCCAGGGCAATGCCGACCTGTCCGGCCGCACCGAACACCAGGCGTCGACGCTGGAGCAGACCGCGGCCTCCATGGAGCAGCTGGGCAGCACGGCGCGCCAGAACGCCGACAGTGCCCGCCAGGCCAGCCAGCTGGCCAGCAGCGCCAGCAACGTGGCCGTCAAGGGCGGCGAGGTGGTCAACCAGGTGGTGCAGACGATGAAGGACATCAACGCCAGCAGCAAGAAGATCAGCGACATCATCGGCGTGATCGACGGCATTGCCTTCCAGACCAACATCCTGGCGCTCAACGCCGCGGTGGAAGCGGCGCGTGCCGGTGAGCAGGGCCGCGGCTTTGCGGTGGT
>JAGXRS010000188.1 GCA_018335615.1 Hydrogenophaga sp.
CGTCATGGGGCTGCTCCCGCAGCCCGCTGCCGCACCGGTGCGCCGTGCCAGCGCACCCCGCCCCGCGGCCAAACCGGTGGCGTCAACCGAATCGGTGGAGGTGATCCGGGGCCTGCAGAAAACCTCGTCCCATTTTTAAGCACCCAAGGAAACAAGAATGAAAACAACCGTCCCACAGGCCTTGCTGATCACCTCCATCTGGGCCGCTGGCGCGCTCAGCGTCGCGTCGGCGGGCGCGCAGAACGCGGCCAACGCGGCCTCCCGTCCGCTCAGCAACAGCCGCGTGGCCACCGCGCCCCCGCCGGTCACCACCGGGGCCGACATGGCCAGTGTCGGGCCGTCGATGGACCTGACCATCGGCAAGTCCACGCTGCTGCGCATGCCGTCGGCCGTGACCCGGGTGTCGCTGGGCAACCCGTCGGTGGCCGATGTGACGCTGATCAGCCCGACCGAGCTGTACCTGCTGGGCAAGACCTACGGGTCGACCAACCTCATCGTCTGGCGTCAGGGCAGCGGCCCGACCGCCATCGATATCAACGTCAACATCGACTACAAGCGCATGCAGGCCAAGCTGCGTGAGTTGCTGCCGGATGAAAAGGGGATCGAGGTGCGCCCGGCGGCCGACTCGGTGATCCTCACCGGCATGGTGAGCAGTGCGGTGAAGACCCGGGCCGCCGAGGAAATCGCCGCGGCGTTCGTGCGCGATGTGAACAAGAGCCTGGTGCTGCCGGCGGCGGGCGAGAACCGCGCCTCGGCCGGCGCGTCGTCGGCTGGGTCATCGGCCGCCCAGACGGCCGGCGCCAAGGTGGTGAACCTGCTGAGCATTGCCGAGGCCCAGCAGGTCATGCTGGAAGTGACCGTGGCCGAGGTCTCCAAGACGCTGATGGACAAGCTGGGCGCCAACCTCTTGTTCAGCCGCACCAACGGCAGCTGGATGTACGGCATCGGGTCGGCGCTGGGTGGGGACGGGCGCGGCCTGTTCAGCGCCCTCAAGAACAACGGCATGGGTGTCGAACTGGACGCCGAGAAGAGCGATGGGCTGGTGAAGATCCTGGCCGAGCCGAACCTGGTGGCCATCAGCGGCCAGGAAGCCAGCTTTCTGGCGGGTGGCAAGATTTTCATTCCCGTGGCGCGCACCAACGACGGCGGCGGCACCACGATCACGCTGGAGGAAAAGGAATTCGGCGTTGGCGTGAAGTTCACGCCCACCGTGCTGGAAGGCGGGCGCATCCACCTCAAGGTATCGCCGGAGGTGTCCGAACTCTCGCAGACCGGCTCGCCTTTCACCACCGTGAACGGCCAGACCGCCATCCTGCCCAGCTTCACCACGCGGCGGGCCCAGACCTCGGTGCAGCTCATGGACGGGCAGAGCCTGGCCATTGCGGGGCTGATCAAGAACAACGTGCGCCAGGCCATGGACGCCGTGCCCGGGCTGGGCGAGGTGCCCGTGCTGGGGGCCCTGTTTCGCAGCAACGAGTTCCAGGGCGACCGCAGCGAACTCATGTTCGTGATCACGCCGCGCCTGGTCAAGCCACTGGACCCCGGCTACATGCTCCCCACCGACGGCTACCGGCCGCCCAGCCGGTCCGAGTTCTATTTTGGGAACCAGCTGGAAGGTTCCGGCCGGGCCGACGTGCCCGCCGACCGGCCGCCCGCCGCCACGCCCGCTCCCACACCCAGCCGCGCCGACCTGCAAGCCCACTAACGGAGCCGCCCCATGAACCGCCTGATCTCCCTCGCCCGTCCGGCCGCTGCCACGGCGCTCGCCCTGCTGATGGCGGGTTGCGCCACCACCACGCCCCAGCTGGACACCCTGTTCGGCCAGGCGGTGCGCGAAGCCCGCATGTCCCAGACCCTGTATCCCCGGGCGTCGGAGAACACCGATCCGGTGCTCGGCATGGATGGAAAGGCCGCCGCGTCCGCGCAGCAGCGCTACCAGGATTCGTTCCAGAACCCGCCGCCCACGTTCAACATCATCAACATCGGTGGCGGGATCACGGGCAACTGATCCCTTCTTCTCCAGGTGAAACGGATGACCCGCATGTGCGCCCACAAACCACCGTCCCGCTGCGGCCGCCAGCGCGGGGCCGTGGCCCTCATTTTCGGCCTGATGCTGGCGGTGCTGCTCGGCTTCGCCGGTCTGGTGATCGACCTGGGGCGCTTCTTCGTGATCAAGAGCGAGTTGCAGAACGCCGTGGACGCCTGTGCGCTGGCAGCCGTGTCCCAGCTGCGGCCCGGGCAGAACAACCCGGGCGCCCTGACCAACGCCGTGGCTTACGGTCGGGTGTTCTCCACCGGGGGCGTCGAGGACCCGGATTCCACGCCACTGGTGGGCAACATCGATGCCATCAAAAACCGCATCAACTTCCAGAGCACGGTGATGGACATCCCGGCCAGCCAGATCATGTTCTCGGACACGCTCGACGGCGTCTACCTGCCCGCAGGTTCTGCCAACCCCAACACGGCGAGTTTCGTCCGGTGCACCTTTCCCCTGAACAACCTGCCGATCTATTTCATGCGCTTGCTCAGCCCCTTGCTCGACAAGCAGACCGTCTCGGCCATGGCGACCGCCGGCCTGGGCCAGTCGCAGGCGGCCTGCGGCCTTCCGCTCGGGGTGTGCAAGGCACCCGGTGGCACGGCGGGCAACCATTTTGGGCTGACCAAGGGGCAGTGGCTGATCCAGCCGAGCGGCCCGGGGTCCACCTATGGCACAGGCAATTTCGGCTGGATCGACTTCACGCCGCCGACCGGCGGGGCCAGCGAGTTGTCCGCCATGCTGCAGGGAACGGCGCAGTGCGGCATCGCCCTTGCCGACGAGGTCGGCCAGTCCGGGGCGATGAACTCGCTGGATGTCGCCTGGAACACGCGCTTCGGCCTCTACAAGTCCGGCGGCGGCAATCCCAAGGCCGACACGTCGCCGCCCGATCTCACCGGTTACACCTACACCCAGGCGACCTGGCCCCTGGGCGCGAATGCCTACGCCGGGAGCGTGGCCGGGCAATTCAACTACCAGAATGCGGCCGCGAACCTGCGACCGTATCAGTTGAGCCCGCCCAATCCCTACTTCAAGCTGAGCAGTGGGGCGCACAACGTTTTCGGGCGCACCCGGCGGCTGACCGTGGCACCCGTGGTGGATTGCGCGGTCTGGAACGCCAGCGGCAGCGCCAACCCGGCGGTGGACGGCTGGGCCTGCGTGCTGATGCTCAACCCCTTGCTGACCAACGCGGACACCCCCACCCTGGAGTTCCTCGGGCTGAGCACCGACCCCGGCAGCCCCTGTGCCACCAACGGCGAACCCGGCGGGTCCGGGCCGCTGGTTCCCCAGCTGGTGCAATGACCATGCGCCACCCCCGTCACGCCCAGCGCGGTGTCGCCGCCGTGGAAATGGCCATCATCCTCATCCCGATGCTGGTGCTGTGCTTCGGCATCACCGAGCTGGGACGCGCGCTCTACCAGTACAACGGCCTGGTCAAGTCGGTGCGGGGCGCCGTGCGTTACCTCTCGCAGCAGAGCCTGGCCAACCCGTCCGACGGGGAAACCGCCGATGGCCTGCGCCTGAAGGCGCGCTCGCTGGCGCTGTGCGGGGATATCAACTGCAGCGGCAAGCCCGCGCTGGTGCCGAACCTCACGCTGGACATGATCAGCGTCTGCGACGCCCTGTCATGCCCGGCCACGCACGCCAACGTACCGACGGGGGAGGGCACCACCAGCCTGGCCAGCGTGCGCATCGGCGCTGGCGGCACACCGTTCCCCTTCACGTCCCTGGTGCCCTGGGTGGTGCCGAACATCGCCTTCGGTCCCATCACCGTCACCATGGTGGCGAGCACGATCTGACGGACCTGGCATGCACACCCGCTGGACCCGCACCCTTCGCACCCGCCGCCCGGCACGCCAGCGCGGCGTGGCCGCGGTCGAGTTCGCGCTGGTGGCCATCGTTTTCTTCACCCTGTTGCTCGGCATCATGGAATTCGGGCGCTGGATGTTCACCCTCAACGCCGCGAGCGAGGCCACCCGCCTCGGTGCCCGGCTGGCGGTGGTCTGCAGCATCTCCGATGCGGCGCAGATCCGCCAGCGCATGAGCGCCATGACGGTGAGCATCGCCCCGGCCCACATGGTCATCGACTATGTCCCGGCCAGCTGTGACGCCAGCAACTGCAAGACGGTGAGGGCGCGGATCGAGGGCGCCACGTTCAAGCCCCTGATCCCGTTCTTTGGCAGCAGCTACGCCATCCCGGCCTTCGCGGTGAGCCTGCCCCGCGAGGCCATGAGCAGCAGCAGCAACCCGATCTGTCCGGGCCCTTCGGTCGAACCGTGAGCACCCCATGTCCCCAGCCCTTATGCCCTTCAAAATTGCCCTTGTCTTTGAAACCGCCGAGGCGCGCGATGCCCTCGTCAGCGGCCTCACACCCCTGTCCGAGGGATCCGTCAGCGCGCATGTCGGTGGTTCGCGCCAGCTGGCCTCGGTCATGCAGAAGGAACAGCCCGATCTGGTGATCCTGGACCTGCACGCGCCCGACGAACGCGCGTTCGAGCAGATCGAGGCCGCCACCATGCGCATGCCGGGTGTCACCGTGCTGGTGGTCAGCCCCGACAACGGCATGGCCACGCTCAAGCGCGCCATGCGCGCCGGGGTGCGCGACGTGCTGCCCGCCCCCATGGACAACCAGGCGGTGCGGGTGGCGGTCGAGTACCTGGCGGAGGTGAAGTCGATCAACGCGCGCGTCGTGGAGCACAGCGGGGCGCTCCATGCCTTTCTGCCGGCCAAGGGGGGCAGCGGCTGCACCTTCCTCACCACGAACCTGGGGTATCAGCTGAGCAAGAGCGGCAAGCGGGTGCTGATCATCGACCTGAACCTCTACTTTGGCGATGCGGCCACCCACCTGACCGATCGCAAGCCCGAGGCGAACGTGGTGGACCTGGCGCGCCAGAGCCGCCGGCTGGACGGGGCGTTGCTGGAAGCCAGCGTGCTCAAGGCGCACGACAACCTGCACCTGCTGGCGGCGCCGGAGCTGCCCTACCAGCTCGAAGCGG
>JAGXRS010000189.1 GCA_018335615.1 Hydrogenophaga sp.
GGAGCGGGCCAGCCGAATCGCGGTGGAGTGGCTGCCCCAGACGCTGCGCGAAGCCGGCGATCTGGTGCTGGCCCGGCCGGGCCTGGTATCGCCCGAGAAGCTGGTCGAGCTGGGTGCGCTGGTCAACAACCCGTCACTGGGGCGTCAGAGCGGTGACGAGATCACCCTGTACAAATCGGTCGGCGTCGGTCTCGAAGATGTGGCCCTGGCCGGTCTGGCCTGGCAGCGCGTTCAAGCCAGCGCATGACACACCTGCCACGCCCGATCCACGCGGCCATCGGTGCGGGCGCCCCCGCCGCGATGGCGGCGCCTGGCTCAAGGCTCCATCTGCGCCGCGTTGTACACGTGTCGCATGGCCAGCAAGGACGCCAGTTCGGCATCGCCGTTGATCACAGCACGCAGGATGGCCGCATGCTCCTCCCAGTTCTGGGGGCCGCGCGAGCGGTTGATGGGTGCAAACAGCAGCGCGGTGCGGTCACGCAGCGACCGCATGATGTCCTGCAGGATCGAATTGGCCGCAATGCTGCCCAGGGCGTCGTGAAACCGCTGGTTCATCATCAACATGACCGCATCGTCCGCACCGTCCTGGCAAATCCGCGTTCCTTCTTCGAGGATGCGCTGCATCTCGGTGATCTGCCGCTTATCGTGCCGCTGGGCGGCGAGCTTGGCGTTCAGACCTTCCAGCGTGGCGCGGACCTCGACCAGTTCGCGCATCTGCTGCGGGCTGAAGCTCGTCACCGACGCACCCCGGCGTGGCTCGATGGTCACCAGACCCTCGGCCGCCAACTGGCGCAAGGCTTCGCGTACCGGCATGCGCGAGACGCCCAACTCCTCGGACAGCTTGCCTTCGACCAGACGCTCGCCCGGCGGCATATCACCCGAGAGGATGCGCTCCCGCAGCGCACTGACCACCAGTTCGGTCAGCGGCGAGTGAATGGCGCCCAGGGTCGATGCTTTGATGTGTTGATCCATGGGTGGGTGCACGTGTCTCGGGTTGAGCGGTATCGCCGAAAAGCGAACGCCCCAGATTTTATTTCTTCAAAAGGATACAGAATGCCGTTTGGATCAAACGTCCTCGTTAAATCCGGCTCAACCGTGCCGGTGCAAGACCTGTCAGGCGGTGCCGCATGCTGAGCGCCGAACTGCTCATCTGGCTCCCTGCCTATCTGGCCCTGGGCATCGCGGGAGGCTTTGCCGCCGGCCTGCTCGGGATTGGCGGGGGCATGCTCTATGTGCCCTTGCTGACCTGGCTGTTCGAGGCCCAGGGCTTCTCGTCCAGCACCTTGCTGCATCTGGCGCTGGGCACCTCGCTCACCACCATCGTGTTCACCTCCATATCCAGTGCCCGCACGCACCATGCCAAGGGCAACGTGGACTGGTCCATCGTGCGTCGCATCACACCCGGCATATTGGCGGGCGGCGTCATCGGCGGGCTGCTGGCCAAGCAACTGAACACCACCACCCTGGCGCTGATCTTCGCGGTCTTCGTCACCTACTCTGCGGTGCAGATGTTCCTCAATGCCAAGCCCAAACCCAGCCGCAGCCTGCCGGGTACGGCCGGCATGATCGGGGTGGGGGCAACCATCAGCACCCTGTCCCAGCTCGTGGGTGCCGGCGGCGGCTTCCTCTCGGTACCGTTCATGACCTGGTGCAATGTGACCATGCACCGCGCAGTGGGCACCTCGGCGGCCATCGGCCTGCCCATCGCCATCGTGGGCACGGTGGCCTTCTTCGTGGGCGGACGCACGGTGAGCGGTCTGCCGGCGGGCAGCCTGGGCTTCATCTACCTGCCAGCCCTGCTGGGCGTGCTGGTACCCAGCGTGCTGATGGCGCCCGTTGGCGCGCGTCTGGCCTCGCGTTTGCCCGTCGCCACGCTCAAGCGTGTGTTCGCTGGCTTCCTGTTTGTGCTGGCCCTGAAGATGCTGCATTCGGCCATCGTCGCCTGACACAACGCCACCGAACGGTGGTGCCGCGCTGTGCGGGGCGGCCGGCGGGGCACCCGCAGCGGCGCTCAGGCGATCAGTCGAGCTCGCTGCGGTTGGCTGCGTTCTGCACATGGCACAGCGCCAGCACAGCCGCCAGTTCGGGGTCGGCGTTGAGCACGGCGCGCAGGATGGCCGCGTGCTCTTCCCAGTTCTGCCGGCAGCGGTGTCGGTTGAACGGCGTGAACAGCAGCACAGTCCGGTCGCGCAGGGAGCGCATGACATCTTGCAAGACCGAGTTGCCAGCGGCCTGGCTCAGCACGTCGTGAAAGGCGTCGTTCAGCTGCGCCAGGGCGTCAAGCTGCCCCGCGTCGGCCAGGCGGTCGCCTTCTTCCAGGATGCCGCGCATTTTCCTGATCTGCTCGGGGTCCTTGCGCCGGGCAGCCAGTTTGGCGTTGAAGGCTTCGAGGTTTCCCCTCACCTCCACCAACTCCCGCACCTGTTCCTCGCTGAAGCGCGTGACACTGGCACCGCGGCGCGGTTCGATGGTGACCAGCCCCTCCGCGGCCAGGTGGCGCAAGGCCTCGCGCACCGGAATGCGCGACACCTCGAACTCGGCCGACACACGGCCTTCCACCAGACGGTGACCGGGTGGCAGACTGCCATTCAGAATGCGTTCGCGCATCTTCTCCAACACCAGCCGGGTCAGGGGTGAATGGCTGGCGCCCACCGTGGTGCTCGCCACGCCAGCGTCCGGCGGTGAGGGGGACGGTGCCATGGCACCACGCACCAGCGGGCTCGATGGCGGGATCGGTTCAACAACGGCCAGCGAGGTCATGGCGGCATGCCTCACTGCGGCTGGCGCAGCGCCATGGCGCGCTGCGCGCCAGGGCGGCCCATGCAGCGCTGGTGCCAGGCCGTGGCATGGGGAAAGTGCTCGCCTCCCAGCACGGCCAATCGCTGCAGGACCGCGGCCAGGTTCAAGTCGGCCACCGTGAAGCCGTCAGCGAGCAAATAAGGCTGCGCCTTCACATGCTCGTCGAGCACCCGCAGGCGCGTCTGCAGCTGGGCCCGTGCGGCCTCGGCCAGTTCCGGGCGCCGTTTCTCTGGCGGCAGAAAACCGGTGTGGTGAAACCACTGGCGGGCCAGCGGCTCGATCTCGGTCGCGGCCCACAACGTCCACTGCAGGATGTGCGATTCGCCCGAACGACTGACCGCCCACAGCCCACCTTCAGGCCGGGTCCTCGCCAGGTGCAGGGTGATCGCCAGGGACTCGAACAGCACCAGACCATCGTCGTCGATGACGGGCACCGTGCCGTTGGGGTTCAGCCCCCGGTAGGCCGGCGCGCTCAGCGTTGCCGCGTCCTGGTAATGAACGGGAATGTGCTCGTAGGGAATGCCCAGCTCTTCCGCCGCCCACAGGGGACGGATGGCCCGGGACGCGGCCACACCATAAATTTTGAGTGCCATGGATGAAGTGCAAAAAAAGGAAATCAAACCGCCAGGGCCATGCCGTCTTTGCGTTTGTCCGATCCGCCAATCAGGCGACCGGCCGAATCGCGCAGCACCACCTGAGCGCCGCCAAAGTCGCTTCGCCCGCCGAGTTCACCCAGGCCTTGCGGCTCTTCGTACCCTGCAGCACGCAAGGCCGCTGCCACCTGGGGCGCCGTGCCGGTTTCCAGCGCCAGTGCGCGGTCTCCCTCCAGGCGCCATCGCGGAGCATCGATCGCCGCCTGCAGAGGTTCGCCCCAGGCCGCCAGACGCGTGATGAGCTGCACCTGGCCTTGCGGCTGCATCGCCCCCCCCACCACGCCCAGACAGGCATGAAAGGCGCCGTCCTTGAGTACCGCGGCCGGCACCACCGTGTGGAAAGGGCGTTTTCCCGGCCCGGCGCCGTTGATGTGGCCAGGCTGAGAAAAGCCAAAGCCCCTGTTCTGCAGCACGAAGCCACACCCCGGGGCCGCGATGCCAGAACCGAAGCGTTTGAAAATGCTGCTCATCAGCGTCACCGCCAGCCCGTCGGCATCGACCACCACCGTGCAGACCGTGTTGCCCGCCGGGTCGGCCACGGTTTCCTTGGCGTGCTGCAGGGCGCGGCCCATGTGCTCCACCATGCCAACGGTGGTGGCCGGGTCGGCCGGGTCCAGCGGCAGCGCGTCCAGACCTTGTAGCGCGTGCAGCACGGCCACCCCATGGGTGTTGGGTGGGCACTCCAGCACCGTCAGCCCACGGAATCGAGCGCTGAGCGGCTCGGCGAAGTGGCCGCGGTGTTGGGCAAAGTCCGCTTGTGTGAGCGCGCCGCCGAGCTTTTGAACCGCCCGCTCTGCGGCCGCCGCGGGCGTGCCACCATAGAAAGCCTCGGGCCCCTCGTGCGCAATCGCCAACAACACCGTTGCCAGTTCCGGGTTGGCAAACCGGTCGCCAGCGCGAGGCAGCGCGTCGGCACGGTACAGCGCGGCACTGACCGGGTCGGCGCGCAGCACAGGTTCAAACAGTGCCCATTCGCGAGCAGCCACTGGGGCCACAGGAAAGCCATCACGCGCGGCCTGAATGGCGTCCTGGAACAGGCGCTGCCAAGGCAGGCGCCCATAGCGACTGTGCAGATCGTGCCAGCCGCGCACCACGCCGGGCACCGTGACGGCAAACACGTGACGCTCGGGAATGCGTCGGCCAACCAGTTGGTCCAGAGCCTCAACCGAGAACTGGGCCGGAGAACGTCCCGTGCCGTTGTAACTCATGGGCGCCTGCCCGGGCGGCACCACCATGGCCAGCAGATCGCCGCCAATACCGGTGGCCATCGGCTCCACCACGCCCAGCACGGCGTCTGCCGCGATCGCGGCGTCGACCGCACTCCCGCCCTCGCGCAGCACGCCGGCGGCT
>JAGXRS010000190.1 GCA_018335615.1 Hydrogenophaga sp.
AGTTCGGAGGCGCTCGCCCACTTGGCCGATGCGCAACCACAGGCCAACTGGGGTGCTGCGCATGCCCTCGTGACGCACCCGCGCATCGCCGAACGGGCTCGACAGTTGGGGTTTGGCCGGGTGGTGCAGACCCGGCCTGCGCTGTCGGATGTGCTGAGCGCTCTAGAATCGAACTGGAGCCCTCCATGAGCCAAAGCCAACCCGAATCCCCTGTCGTGACGCCAGCGCCAGTGCCGCCTGCCGAGGCCGCTTCGCCGAGCGTGGCCGTGCCCGTGAGACGGCCCGGCCACTGGCTGTTGCTGCTGGCACTCGGGCTGGCCTTCGTTGCCCTGGTGATGAGCAGCATGCTGTGGCAGAAGCTGGCGTTCACGCAGGAAGAGCTGGCCCGGCGCAGCCTGGACAGCGCCTCGATGTCCCAGGAGGCCCGAAAACTGGCCGGACAGACCGAAGCGCTTGCGCAGGAATTGCAGGCGCGCCTGACGGTGGCCGAGCTGCGTCTGTCAGAGGTCAGCCTGCAGCGCAGCCAGCTCGAAGAGCTGATGCTTGCCCTGTCGCGCTCGCGCGACGACAACCTGGTGCAGGACCTGGAGTCCGCTCTGCGCCTGGCCCAGCAGCAGACGCAGCTGACAGGCAGCGCGCAGCCGCTCGTTTCGGCCCTGCAGGCGGCCGACCAGCGCATCGCACGCGCTGCCCAGCCACGCCTGAACCCGGTGCAACGCGCCATCGCGCGGGACATTGAACGCATCCAGTCGGCCGCCCTGGCCGACATCCCGACGCTGGCGCTGCGGCTGGACGAGCTGGCGCGCCAAGTGGACGACTGGCCGGTGGCCAATGCCGTGGGCGCGCGGGCCGATGCACAGGCGGCGGCTTTCGTGAAGCCGCCCCGTGCCGACACGACTGGGCAAGGGCCCGCCGGGGGGACCGCCACCGCCACCGTCACCGACGGTCCCCCCGCCGCCGAGGCTGAAGGCAGCGAACCGGGCCTCGGCTGGCGTCGGATATCGGCGGGTTGGAGCGAACTGTGGGAGCGCGTCTGGCTCGACGTCACCCGCAGTGGCCGCGAGCTGGTGCGGGTCAGCCGGATCGATCGACCCGAGGCGGCCCTGCTGGCGCCCGAACAGGCGTTCTTCCTGCGCCAGAACATCAAGCTCAAGCTGCTGAACGCGCGCCTGGGTCTGCTGGCACGGCACATGTCGTCCAGCCAGGCCGACGTGGCGGCGGTCGAAGCCGCCGTGCAGCGCTACTTCGACACCCGTTCGCCCCGGGTGGCCAGCGCGCTGGGGGTACTGGCCGAACTGCGCCAAGACCTGGTCGATGCCGGTCTGCCGCGGCCGGAGGAAAGTCTGGCCGCGCTGGCGGTGGCCGCGGGAGGGCGTTGATGCGTCGCAAGCAGCGCGGCGCGATGCGCAACGTGTTCTGGTTCCTGGGCCTGGCCGCCCTGGCCGTGGCGCTGGCGCTGCTGGTCGGGAACAACGCGGCCACTTTCACGCTGTTCTGGCCGCCGCACCGGTTTGACGTGTCGTTCAATTTCGCGCTGTTCGCGCTGATCGCGGCCTTCGTTCTGTTGCACCTGGCCTTGCGCGCGCTGGCGGCTTTGCGTGAATTGCCGCGGCGGGCCCAGCGCTGGCGCAGCCTGCAGGTCGAACGCGCGGTGGTGGGCTCGGTCATCGACGCACTCTCCCATCAACTTGCCGGTCGTTTCGTGCGCTCGCAGTCGTCTGCCCAGCAGGCCTTGGACCAGCTGCGGTCCCCGGCCGTGAACCAGTGGCCGCGCCGCGATCAGCTTCAGTGGCTGGCCCATCTGCTGCTGGCCGAAAGCGCCCAGGCACTGCAAAACCGGGATCGGCGCGACCAGCACCTGCAGGCTGCCTTGGCGCCTCAGCTGACCGCTGGCGCACCCGAGGCGCGCGACGGCGTGCTGCTGCGCGCCGTGCGCTGGGCCATCGAAGACCGCGACCCCCACACCGCCCGTGCACGCCTGGCCGAACTGCCGCAAGGTACCGCGCGGCGCATCCAGGCCTTGCGCCTGAGGCTGCGCGTGGCGCGGCTGGGTGGCGCCACGACAGAAGCGCTGGAAACGGCTCGCCTGCTGGCCAAGCACCGCGCCTTCTCGCCCGCCGCATCGGTCAGCATCGTGCGCGGCCTGGCACTCGATACCCTGGCCGAAGCGCACGACCTCTCGCAGCTGCAGTCGGTCTGGAGCCGACTCGACGCGGCGGAACGACAGATGCCTGAACTGGCGCTGGCTGCCGCCCAGCGGGCCAACCGCCTTCTCGATCAAGACCCCGACGGCGCTGACCGGGCGACCGCCGTGCGCCTGGTTCGCGAGTGGCTGCAGCCGGTCTGGCAGTCGGTCGGGAGTCTGGATGCCGGGCACCAGCGCAGCCTGGTGATGGCGCTGGAGCCGGGGCTGGCCGAACTGGACGCAGCCTGGCTGGCGCGGCTGGAGCAGACCCAGCGCCAGTTCCCAAGCAATCCCTACCTGCAGTATTTGTCGGGCCAGGCCTACGCGCACCGCGAGCTGTGGGGCAAAGCCACCCAACTGCTGGTGCAGGCCAGTCACAGCCTGACCGAGCCTGTGCTGCTGCGGCGCACCTGGGTGGCGCTGGCGCGCCTGGCCGAAGAACGGGACGACGCCGATGCGGCCCAGGCGGCCTGGAAAAAAGCAGCGCTTCTCGACTGATGTGAGACTGGACGTGGCCTGAACGTCTGATGGACGTTCACTTACATGGGCTCTTCACCCTGGCGCTGGCACGGATCGGTGCCGACAGTGGCCACGCCTGGTCCAGGGCAGAACCTTGGTGGCCTTCCCTCTCTGGATCGATCGCGCTCACCGTACCGTCACCCTTGTCGGGTGCGCCGAGGGCCACGCGGGGGCGATGGTCATCAGGGCCTACACGGTTGTTGGGCATCCGCGGACGCCGGATGGCGCTGCGCGCTACCGCCACGCGACCGCCAAAAAAGAAACGCCGGTCGTTGCCGACCGGCGTTTTGCTGGGTGCGCTTCTGCGCCTTCAGTTCAGGCGCATCCCGCTCACAGGGACTCGAAGGGCAGGGGCATGTGGCGCAGATCTTTGCGCGTTTCCACCAGCACCAGCGGACCATCGTCAGGCAACACAATCGGCTTGGGCTCACGCGGCACATGGACGGGCTTGGGTTCGGCAGCGATCGCCGCCTGCACCTGAGCCACTTTCTCGGCGTTGGAGTTGACCCATTCCAGGCCGCAGCCCTGGGCCACCTCGTTCAGTGCCTCTAGCGAGAGCACGTAGGGCTGCACCTTGGGCAGGCCAACGGGCGCCGGCGCCGCTGCAGGCGCAGGAGCCACAGCCACGGGTGCAGATGCCGGGTTGCGTGCGGAGCGGGGCGCACGCGGGGCCTCCTTCGCGGGCGCCACCTGAGCAGCCGCCACCACTGGAGCTGCCGCCACCACTGGCTCGGCTGGCTCTGGTGCCTTCTCTGCCTGAACAGCGGGGGCGGGCACGGACGCAGCCGGCGTCACGGGTTGGCTGAAGTAACTGCTGCGCACGGGCGTCTCGGCTTCCTGCTCGGCAGGTGCAGGGACAGGGACGGTCGCGAACGCAGAGGCTCCCGTGGGACTGGCTTCATCGGCCGGTGCGGCGGATGCGTCACGGGGCGCGCGCTCGCGGCGGTCGCGGCCATAGCGGTCGCG
>JAGXRS010000191.1 GCA_018335615.1 Hydrogenophaga sp.
CCGGTGGCCGCCCCCGGCACCGCCGTGGCGGCCCGGGCCCGCAAGCCCTCGACCCGGTCCCAGGCCAAGGCAGCCGCCGCCCCTGCTGCGCCAACGCCGACCCAGGAAAAGCCGCCCGCCGGCTGAGGGGCCGTCCCGCCGCGGGCCCCACCGCCCGCGCCACGGGTATAGTGCCCGGCATGAACGAGCTTGCACGGCGCATCGACGCCGCCCTGCCGCAGACGCAATGCACGCGCTGCGGCTTTCCCGATTGCGCCCGGTATGCCGAGGCCATCGCGGCCGGACAGGCCGACATCAACCAGTGCCCCCCCGGCGGTGTCGAAGGGGTCGAGCGCCTGTCCCACCTCACCGGGCGTCCGGTCACGCCCCTCAATCCCCACAACGGCATCGAAGGTCCGCTCACCCTGGCGGTGATCGACGAGAACTGGTGCATCGGCTGCACGCTGTGCATCAAGGCCTGCCCCACCGACGCGATCGTGGGCAGCAACAAGCAGATGCACACCGTGATCGAGCCCTACTGCACCGGTTGCGAGCTGTGCATTCCCGTGTGCCCGGTGGACTGCATTTCCCTGGAGATCGTCAGCGGCGAGCACACCGGCTGGCAGGCCTGGACGCCGGCCCAGGCGCAACAGGCGCGTGAACGCTACCAGGCGCGGGTACAGCGACTGGCGTGTGAAGAGCGGGAACGAGCAGCACGGCTCGAAGCCAAGGCCGAAGCGAAACTGGCGGATCTTCCCGCCCACTCGCTGCACACCGACCCGGCCATGCTTGATCGCAAGCGAGCGGTGATTGAGGCCGCTCTGGCCAGGTCACGGGCGCGGCGCGAAGCCGGCACGGACTGACCAGCTGCTCTGGCGCACGCTTTCAGCGTGCGACGGGCCTGCCGATCAACGCCCTTGCGGCAGCCGCGCGTATACTCAGGCGATCGACCTCAGGCGGCGACCTGCAGCACCGAGGACTTGTAGACCCCGCAACCCACGTACAGGTCGTCGATCTTGCGCACGTAGGACATCTTGGCCTGCACCAGACCGCTGGCCGGGTTGACGATGTCGTATTCCACCCAGCCGGGTTCGCTCTCGGCCTGCGTCACGATGGCCTGCAGCAGGGCGGCGCCATCCACACCCGCGATGTCCTGCACCCGGCTACCCACTTTTTCGGGCTTGCCGCCAAACGCGCGGTAGACGCCCTGGATGTCGAGCGCGAAGACGTACATGTCACGGTCATGAAAACCGTGGGCGGGGTCGGTGAGCTCGCGCACAAAGGCATCGCGGCCCACGCGCTGCCGGTGCACCAGCGCCTGCTGGACCAGCACCATGGCCTCTTCCGCCGTGCCCTGCTGGAGCATGAAGGACGAGACGGCGCTGGACAGGTGGGCAGCCCGCTGCTCCAGCTGGTTGGCCTGGGAGACCGCGCGCTCGACCATCTGCGCATTGCGCTGGGTGATTTCATCCAGCTGGCCCACCGCCGATGAAATTTCAATCAAACCGGTGCTCTGCTCGGCACTGGCCGCTGAAATGAGCGACATATTGGCCGCCACCCCGCGCACGCCGTTGACGATCTGCGTGATGCTGCCGCCCACCGAGCGGATCTGCGCCACGCTGGCCTCCACCTGCGAGGCAGAGGCCTCGATCAACTGCCGGATTTCCTTCGAGGACGCCGCCGAGCGCTGCGCCAGCGTGCGCACCTCGTTGGCCACCACGGCAAAGCCGCGGCCCTGCTCGCCGGCACGGGCCGCTTCCACGGCGGCGTTCAGTGCCAGGATATTGGTCTGGAAGGCGATGCCGTCGATCACGCCGATGATCTCGTTCATCTTCTGCGCACTTTTCTGGATCACTTCCACCGAATCCACCGCGCGTCCCATCGAGGCCGCCCCGGACTCGGCCACGTCGCGCACCAGGGCGGCCTGGGTATCGGAGTCGCCCGCGGTCTCGGCGTTCTGGTGCACGGTGGACGACAGCTGCTGCACGCTGGCGGCGGTCTGCTCCAGGTTGGCGGCCTGCTGCTCGGTGCGGTCGGCCAGATCGCGGTTGCCCAGCGCCAGGCTCTTGCCGGCGTGGGCCACCAGGGCCGAGTTGCTGCGCACCTCGGCCACCATGGCAGACAGGTTGCCGATCATGGTCTGCAACAGCCGGGCCATCTCGGCAAGCTCATCGGTGCCACGGGCACGCAAGCTGGCGCGCAGGTTGCCGCCAGCGGTCTGCGCCATCACGCCGATCACCTGCCGGAAGTCGCTGATGAAGCTGTAGTAGAAGGCCAGCATGAGGTACACCAGCAGCGCCATGCCGAGCGTGGTACCGCCCAGGGCCGCCTGGCGCAAGAACGTCAGCTGATCGGCTCGCTGATCCAGCAACCCGTTCAAGCGCGTCAGCACCGCCGCCTGGTAGCTGTTCACGTCTGCCAGGGCCTCGGTACCGGCCGCAAAGAAGACATCACCCGGCACCGAACCGGGTGCCGCCAGCGCACGTTGACTCAGGTCCAGAAAACGCTCGGTGGCGCTGAGTGCTGGCGCACCGTTCAGATCGGCCAGGCCGTGTCGGCCCGCAAAATCCATGGCGAAGCGCAGATCGTGCACATCGGCCTGCAAACTGCCGAGCTGCAACCGCAGGCGACTCAGCACGTCGGCATCGGGATCCGGCAGCGCCAGCTGGGCTGCACCCGCACCGCGGATGCGCGCCAGCGACTCGCCCCACCCGACCGTGCGGCTCACCACCATGTCCATGAGGAAGTAGGTGGCCGGCTCCGGATCGAACAGCAGGCCCGAGCGCTCGCCCACGGTGTAGACCAGGCGCCTCAGCTCGGCCACGAGTTCGGTGTGGCGCTCGAAGGCGTCGGGTGCCGCTGCAGCGCCTGGCTGGCTCAGCTCGTCCAGACGCCCCTGCAAAGAGGCCCACGCCTGGTTCAGGCCCCATTCGGGCCGAAGGGCCAGCCCCGCCTGCACAGCCGCCAGTGCCCGGCGCAGATCGGCCCGGGCCGCCTCCAGCCCCGCCGTTGTGGTCGCCCCCCCGGACCGCTGCAGCGCTGCCTGCCCCCGGTGCAGTTGCACCGCACCGACCAAGGCGCTGAGTTCCCGAATGCGGTCCACCCCGGCCGACTCACTCCGGGCCAGTCCGGCCTCTCCACTCAGACGCTGCACCAGCAGCAGACAGACGATGACCAGGGGCACCACCAGCACGGTGGCCAGCAAGCCCAGCTTGATCGGCAGCCGCATGCGGCGCATCAGCCACATGCCGGGGTGTAAGGCCTTGAACGCTGTCATGGGGGCGCATCTCCTGGATCGCGAAGGGTGAGGGATTGCGCGGCGGGGGGCCGCCGGGTCGATCCCCCAGCCGTTCGGCTTGATCGGTGGAGGGGT
>JAGXRS010000192.1 GCA_018335615.1 Hydrogenophaga sp.
GCGGCGGTGAGCACCAGCCCCACCGCGCAGGCGCCCCACAGGCGCAGCTGGCTGCCGGTGGCGGTGATGGCGTTGTCCGGCATCACCCATGCCGTGACGAAATAGAAACCGACCAGCGAGAGCAGGCCCGAAATGGCCAGGCCTTTGTAGAGCGCGGGCATCACGTTCTTCATGCCGGGGCTGGCCTTGACGAAGAAGCAGCCGATGATCGAGCCGATGATGGACACACCGCCGAGCACCAGCGGGTAGAGCACCGCCTGCATGGGCGCGGCGGCCACCATCAGCGCGCCCAGCACCATGGTGGCAATCAGGGTGACGGCGTAGGTTTCGAACAGGTCGGCCGCCATGCCGGCGCAGTCGCCCACGTTGTCGCCCACGTTGTCGGCGATCACGGCCGGGTTGCGCGGGTCGTCTTCCGGAATGCCGGCCTCCACCTTGCCCACCAGATCGGCGCCCACGTCAGCGCCCTTGGTGAAAATGCCGCCGCCCAGGCGCGCAAAGATCGAAATGAGCGAGGAGCCGAAGGCAAAGCCGATCAGCGGGTTGAGCAGCTGCGCCAAGTTGGCGGTGGGGGTCAGGTTACCGTTGCCCACCAGAAACCAGAAGAACCCGGCCACGCCCAGCAGGCCCAGGCCCACCACCAGCATGCCGGTGATGGCGCCACCCCGAAAGGCCACGTCCAGCGCCGGGCCGATGCCCCGGGTAGCGGCCTGCGCGGTGCGCACATTGGCGCGCACCGAGATGTTCATGCCGATGAAGCCGCAGGCGCCCGAGAGCACGGCGCCGAGCACGAAGCCGACCGCGCTGAGTCCGTCAAGAAAAACACCGATGAGGACCGTGAGCACCACGCCGACGATGGCGATCGTCTTGTACTGACGCGCCAGGTAGGCGGCCGCACCGGTCTGGATGGCCCCGGCGATTTCCTGCATGCGGGCGTTGCCCGCGTCCTGCGAAAGGATCCAACTGCGGGACCAGAAACCGTAAGCCACCGCCACCAGCCCGCACACCAGCGCGAATATCAGCGCAGATTGTCCAACCATGTGTTTCTCCTGCTCGTTTCGACTTGGAAGGGGCAACGCTCCCCGGGTCACCCCCGCTGCGTTGCTTCCTCGCTGCCGTGTCGCACCGTTTGATCGGCGCCGGTGCAGGGCGATTGGCCAACACACGCAATCTAGCGGGTAACGGCGTTTCTGTGCGCCAGCGTTGACGGGAAGTAAGGTTCGAATCAGTAAAATCAGGGTAAATCCTAGGCGCCGACGGCCTGCGCTGCCCTTCGGGGCTTTGGCTCGTGCCCGTGCTGCCCGGAAGGCACCCGTTTCCCATCAACTACACAAGATCTCATGTCACTAGACAACGTCACCCCTGGCAGCAAGGCTCCCGAGTCGTTCAACGTCATCATCGAAATTCCGATGAATGCCGACCCGATCAAGTACGAAGTGGACAAGGAAACCGGTGCCCTGTTCGTGGACCGTTTCATGACGACGGCCATGCACTACCCGACCAACTACGGCTACGTGCCCCAGACCCTGTCGGGTGACGGCGACCCGGTGGACGTGCTTGTGATCACGCCCTACGCCCTGCACCCTGGCGTGGTGGTGCCCTGCCGTGCGCTGGGCATCCTGATGATGGAAGACGAAGCCGGCGTGGACGGCAAGGTGATTGCCGTGCCCACCACCAAGGTCCTGCCCATGTACGAGCACTGGAAGGACATCGAAGACGTGAACGCCATGCGCCGCAACGCCATCGCCCACTTCTTCGAGCACTACAAAGACCTGGAAAAGGGCAAGTGGGTGAAGGTGCTGGGCTGGGAAGGCATCGAGTCGGCCAAGAAGGAGATCGTCGACGGCATTGCCAACTATGAGAAGGCCAAGAACCAGGGCTGAGCACCCGCGTGACTGCCCAAAACGCCTGCCGCGCCGGTCGCCGCAGGCGTTTTTTATGTCCGGCGCAGGGGGCTGTGCCGTTCAAGGGCGTCCATGTAGCCGGCCACGCCGCTGCGCTCCCGGTCCAGGAAGCGCTCCACCGCGTCGGCGAACGACGGGTGGGCCAGCCAGTGCGCGCTGGTGGTCATGACCGGGAGCAGGGCGCGGGCCATCTTGTGCTCGCCTTGTGCACCACCCTCGAAGCGCACAAAGCCATGGTCGATGCACCAGGCCAGCGGCTGGTAGTAGCAGGCTTCGAAGTGCAGGCAGTCCACCCGCTCCAGCGCGCCCCAGTAGCGGCCGTAGGCCACCCGTGCTTCGGCATCGATGCCGATCAGGCTGCTGGCGATCGGCTGCCCGCCGCGCTCGGCGACGAACATCAGCCAGTGCTGCGGCATGGTCTGGGCCATGCGGCGGAAAAAGTCGGGCGTCAGGTAGGGCGCGTTGCCGTGCTCCAGGTAGGTGCGCTGGTAGCAACGGTAGAAAAACGCCCAGTCGCTCGCGCTGATGTCGGTCCCCCGTGACCCGCGGAACGTGACGCCGGCCTCGGCCACCTTGCGCCGCTCCTGCCGGATCTTCTTGCGCTTTTCCTGCTGCAGGCTGGCCAGGAAGTGGTCGAAATCCGTGAAGCGCGGTTCGGCTTGCGGGTCTTGCGCCGCGGGGAGCGTGGGGGCCACGTTTTTCCAGTGGAACTGCACGGTGTGGCGCAGCATCATGCCCGCCGAGGCACACGCCTCGATGTCGTGTGGCTGCCCGAACAACAGGTGCAGAGAAGACAGGTCTTCGTCTTTGGCGTGTGCGATGAGCGCCCTCACCAGCGCGGCGCGCGCCTGCGCATCACGCGCCAGCAGGCGCGCGCCCGGCACGGGCGTGAAGGGCACCGCCACCAGCGCTTTGGGGTAGTAGTCGAGCCCGTGCTGGGCATAAGCGTTGGCCCATGCCCAGTCGAACACGTATTCGCCGTAGGAATGGTTCTTCAGGTACAGGGGCGCTGCGGCCACCAGCGCATCGCCCTGCCAGAGCGTGAGGAACTGCGTCTGCCAGCCCGCGTCCATGCGCGCGCTGCCGCTCTCGTGCAGGGCGCTCAGGTAGGCATGCCGCACGAAGGGGCTGGGGTCGGGCTCGTTCGTCAGCAGCGCGTCCCAGGCGGCAGCGGGAATGGCGCAAGGCGTGGAAAACACCCGGGTGACATAATCCGCCGATGCCTCCTGCAGGCCCTCCGGCGCCCTGTTTTCGACCC
>JAGXRS010000193.1 GCA_018335615.1 Hydrogenophaga sp.
GTGGTGCTGGCCGACGACACCACCACGGCCGACAGCGCTTACCGCCTGGCCTGCGCGGGCACGGCCCTGCTCTGGCGGGGTGATTTCCAGAACGCGCGCCACCTGCTGCAGGCCATGACCCGACGCTGTGACACCGTGCCGGCGCGCAAGCAGCGCAAGGCCCCGCCCGCCGCGGGCCCCGCCACGCCCGCTGAGGCGTTTCACCGCCACCGACAGGCGCAGGCGCAGCGCGCGCGCACCCTGGGCATGCTGCTGATACCGGTGGAAGCGGACCACACCGTGGCCCTGCGCCGCGCGCCCGACGTGCGGCAGGCCTGCACCGAGGCCTGGGGCCGGGCCGGGGCCGGCGACGAACGCGCCGTGGTGTCGCTGCGCGAACTGCTCTCGCTCACCAGCGCGCAGGAATGGCGCCGCGTGGGCGTGGCGGTGGCGGCTCTGGGCGGCGCGCCAAACAACCGCGTGTTCCCGCACTACGGCGTGTTCTCACCGGTGCGCGGTGAATACATCGACCTGGTGGCGCAAGCACCGTTGCCGCCGGGTGTGGCCACCTCAACCGCCACCCCGACCGCCGGGGAGCCGACCACCGAAACCGGCCGCGTGTTCGACATCGGCACGGGTACCGGCGTGCTCTCGGCAGTGCTGGCGCGCCGGGGCGTGCGCGCCATCGTGGCGACCGATCTCGACCCGCGCGCACTGGCCTGTGCCCAGGCCAATCTGCAACAGCTCGGGGTGAGCGATCAGGTGACGCTGCTGCAAGCCGATCTGTTCCCGCCCGAAAAGGCCTCGCTGATCGTGTGCAACCCGCCGTGGCTGCCGGCGCGGGCCAGCTCACCCATCGAGCGCGCGGTGTACGACGAGGACAGCCGCATGCTGACGGGCTTTCTGAACGGCCTGGCGGCGCACCTGGCCCCACAAGGCGAAGGCTGGCTGATCCTGTCGGACCTGGCCGAACACCTGGGACTGCGCAGCCGCGAGGACTTGCTGGCGCTGGTTCACCACGCCGGCCTGCGCGTGCTGGGGCGGCTGGACGCGAAGCCGCGCCACGGCAAGGCCTCGGATGCGTCAGACCCGCTGCACGCCGCCCGCGCGGCCGAAGTCACGTCCCTGTGGCGGCTGGGCGTGGCGTCCGCGCCCGTGCTGCGCAGCTGAGGCCGGGTGTCAGCGCGGGCGCTTGTCGAAGTGCTGGCGGTTGCGTTCCACGAAGTCGTGCAGCACCCCGGTGAAGCCACCCATGGACCGGCCCTTGAGGTAGAGGTAACCCGCCAGGGCACCGATGCTGGCGCCCACCACGTCCACGATGAGGTCGAACATGGTGTCGACCAATCCCGACTTCTGCATGTTCAGACCGAACAGCTGGTCCATGCCGAACTCGAAGATTTCCCACAGCGCGCCGATCGTCACCGCGAAACTGAAGGCGATGAGCGCCAGCGCCCAGGCCGGCGCGGCGTAGCGGTCGCCCTCGAACAGCATGAACACGAACAGGAAGCCCAGCAGCCCGAAGCCGATGGCCGAGCCGCCGTGCATCACCAGGTCCCACCACCAGTAGCGGTTGTAGAAATCGAAGGCCTCGCCCAGGAAAATGGTGGCAAAGATGAACAGCGTGATGCCCACCAGGAAGGCCGTGGGCAGGCGGATGTTCATCCGGTTCACGATCACCATGGGCAGCAGCGTGAGCACGAAGGTGATGGCGGCCACGCCGGCCAGCGGCCATTGGCGCTCCCACAGCGCCACGCAGAACTCCACCAGCAGCACCAGCCAGATCAGCTGAACCGCCAATGGCTGGGCGCGCAAGGCAAACCAAGGGCGTTTTATCCACATGCGGTCATGATAGGGCCGGGCCGCTCGTGACAAAATGTAGTCTTTTGTAATCATTTGGCCACGCCATTTTTTGATGCCTACTGTTGAACTTGCGGTCTGGTCGGCCATGCTGGGCAGCCTGCTGACCCTCGCCGGCCTGGCCCTGAGCGATGCGTTGATCAGCCGCACCGGGGCAGCCGTGCGCAACCTAGCCTTCGTGCTGTTGGCCGGGGCCAGCAGCGTGCTCATGTCCGGCCTGCCAGAGGCGCTGTTTCCGGGGATGGCCGGGCGCGGGTTGCTGGTGGCCAAGGCCACCGTGGGCTCGCTGTCTGGCGCCATGGCGCTGTACTTCCTGGGCAACTGGCTGGGCGGCGTGCGCGAAGACGCGCGGGTGTACCAGCTCACCGTCTGGGGCGCCGCTGCGGTGGCACTGGCCGCCGTGGTACTGGGGGCCGTGGCGTCGCAGGTGGCGCTGGACCACTACCAGGCGGTGCTGCTGGGCGCGGCCATCGTGAACATGGTGCCGGTGCTGATGGCGGTGATCGCGGTCCGGCGCGCGGCGCAACGGGGCGATCCGCTGGCGCAGTGGATGCTGGTGGCCGTGGCCTGCCTGGCCGTGATGGTGAGTGGGCTGTACCTGAAGGGCCTCGGACTGCCCGGCCTCGGACTGGCGGCCTGGCTGATCACGGCGCTGGCGACGGTGGCCTTCTTCCTGCTGGCCTGCGGCCTGGTGCTGCTGCGCAACCACCAGAACCGCCAGCTGGCGCGCCTGTCGCGGCTGGAAACGGGGGTGGAACCCGCCACCGGACTGGCCACCGGTGGCACGCTGCTGTCGAAGATGGAGCATGTGTTCTGGCGAACCGCGCGCCAGCAGGGCGAGTGCACCGTGATCTGCCTGTACCTCAGCAACCTCTACGAACTCAGCGACACGCTGGGGCCCGGGGTTGAGCACCAGATCCTGAAGACCATGGCCGCCCGGGTGCGGCGCGGCGCCGGCTTTCGCGGGCTGGTGGGGCTGTACCACCCGCGCTGCTTCGTGGTGGTGGTCTCGGCCGACCGGCACAACCCGCCGCTGCAGGAGACGCTGGACTGGCTGCGCAGCAACACGGACAAGCCGCTGTCGGTCCAGAACAGCCGCAAGGGCTATGCCTTGTTCAAGCCGCTGCTGGGTGTCGGGGTGGTCCGTGTGGACCCGGCCAATGCATTGGCGATGGACGTGCTCAACGAGGCGGAGCGTCGGGCGCTCGCCCTGGTCCACACACCAGACATCGAGACCGAACGAGCCGGGCTCTCGTCCCCCACCCTGCTGGACTGACCCGCACAGGCCTGGACCGTGCGCCCCCTTGTCGCTGGTGCCCGGCTGTTGCCGACAGCCCCGGCGACCAGGGCCACCGGGTGCCCGCCCACGGCCGCCTCACTTTTTCTGGATGGGATTGGCTGTGAGCCAGTTGGCCGGGTAGGCGCGCAGGAACTCGCGGGCCTTCTCGGGGCGGGCCGTGAGCCAGGCGTGGTAGGCACCTTCGTTGAGCACCGCCGGCATGCGCTTCTCGGCACCCGGCTGCTGGTAGCGGTGCATCAGCGCGTGGCTGTTGGCGTTCACGGTGAGCAGGGTGAAGCTGACGATCTCTTCGCCGTCGGCCCCGCTCCAGCGCTCCCACAGGCCCGCCACCCCCATGGGCTTGCCGTCCACCCGCGCAATGCGCGTGGGCACGGCCTTGCCGCTGCGCCAGTCGTCTTCCTGGAAGGCCATCATCGGCACGATGCAGCGCTGGCCCTTGAACCAGGCGTTGCGGAAGTTGTTCGACGTGGTCACCGCCTCGGCGCGCGCATTCACCAGCTTGGTCGAGCGCAGCTTGGCGTCGGACGCCGACTTCACCCACGGAGGCACCAGGCCGAACTGCCCGCTCACCAGCTCCAGCACCAGCGGCGGCGCATCGGCCATCACCGGTTGCGGTTCGGCTTCTGCGACGGCGGCCTCGGAGGCCGGCTCAGCCCTGTCGTCGGCGGTGTCTTCTGGCGCCCGTTCAAGCGCCAGGGCCAGCACCTCGGCCGTCTGCACGCGGCGGATGAACAGGCCAGGCTTGCGCGGCCACACGGCGGGCCCCGCGGGGGTTTCGGGCGCGGCCACGTCAAAGGCCGCGGGATACAGATCGGG
>JAGXRS010000194.1 GCA_018335615.1 Hydrogenophaga sp.
CCCGACGTACCGGCAACGAACACCCGGCCGGCCGCGGCCACCGGCGCCAGCGTGGCAGACGAGGCGCCGACCTGAGCCGTCCAGGCCACCCGCGTGCCGATCAGGGCCGCCGGTGGCGGCAAATCGGTCGGCTTGGGGCGGGTCGGACCCGATGAGCAGCCTGCTGCCAGCAGGGCTACCGCCAGCGACGCGCCAGCCAGCCAAGCGCGACTTGCGCGGCTGCCGGCCCGGGGATGAACCGTTCGCAGAACGTCACGGGCGCTCATTTCGTCACCTCGGCAATGGCGGGGAGTGCCGTGGTGTCGACACCGAGGGACGCCAGCTTCACGCCGACCAGCTGCCGGTACTCGGCGCGCTCGCCCATGGTGCGCCAGGCCAGTTCGTACTGCTGCCTGGCGTCGTCGGTCTTGCCTTGCGCCATGAGCACGTCGCCGCGGCGGTCGGCCACCAGCGGCTCGAAGGACTTGGGCACGGAAGCCGACAGCGTCTTCATGGCTTGGTCGTAGGACTGCGCCTCGATGTCCAGACTGGCCAGTCGCAGACGGCCCACCGCCCGGTAAGACTCGTCGGACGATTTGTCGGCCACCCAGCTCAGGGCGGCGCGCGAGCCGTCCACCTTGCCGGCCTCGTACAAGGTCTTGCTGGCGAGCAAGGCGCCCTGTGCCGCGAAGGTGGTGCCGCCAAAGCGGTCCTTCATGTCGGCCAGGGCCCGCTCGATGCGGTCGGCATCGCGCGCCACAGCGGCGCGCTCGATCTCATCGTACAGAGCGGCGGCTTTCACGGCCTGGCTGCGCTGCCAATAGTTCCAGCCGTTCCAGGCCGCCACGCTGCCGAAGACCGCGATCAGCACCCAGGTGATGAGGTTGCCGTACTGGTTCCAGAAGTGTTTGATCTGGTCGAGCTGTTCCTGCTCTTCGAGGTCGAGATGTTTGGCCATGGATCGTTGTCGCTAAGTAAGCTGGGATTGTAGGCGCGTGCCACCAGGGGCGCAGCCGCTCAGGCGCTGCGCAGGCTCGGCGCCCACAGAGCCACCTCGGTGAGCGAACGCAGGACCTGGGCGGGTGCTTCCATCGCCCCGTTGTCACCCGGACGCGGGCCGCGCAGCGGCTTGACCGCCACTGTGCCCTGCTCCAGCTCATCGGCCCCGAAGATCAGGGCAAACCGGGCGCCGCTGGCGTCGGCTTTCTTGAACTGCGACTTCATGCTGCCCATGCCCTCTGCTCCCCCGGCGTGCATCTGCACGGCAACGCCCTGCTGGCGCAGCAGGCGCAGCACAGGCATCACGCGCGGCACGCTGGCCGCATCGGTCACCACGGCGTAGGCGTCGGGTGCGGGCTGGGCCGGCAGCAGACCCTGCTCTTTCAGCAGTTCTAGGATGCGTTCCATGCCCAGCGCCCAGCCCACCGCGGGCGCCAGCTTGCCACCCACCTGCTCGAACAGTCCGTCGTAGCGCCCACCTGCACAGACCGTGCCCTGCGAGCCCAGCTGCGTGGTGACGAACTCGAACACGCTGAGGTTGTAGTAGTCCATGCCCCGCACCAGGCGGGGGTTGATGCGGTAGGTGATGCCATGTGCATCGAGCAGGCCGCGCAGGCGGTTGAAGTGATCCAGGGACTCCGCACCCAGGTGGTCCATCAGACGGGGGGCACCGTTGACCACGTCCTGCATGGCAGGGTTCTTGGTGTCCAGGATGCGCAGCGGGTTGCTGTGCAGGCGGCGGCGGGCGTCTTCGTCGAGCACGGCGGCGTGCTGCTCCAGGTAGGCGATCAGGGCCTGGCGGTGGGCGAGGCGCTCGGCCGGCTGCCCCAGGCTGTTGATCTCCAGTTCGATGCCGGTAAGGCCGAGTTCGGCCCAGAGGTCGCAGGCCAGCACGATCAACTCGGCGTCCACGTCTGGCCCCGCGAAGCCCAGGGCCTCGGCGCCAAACTGGTGGAACTGCCGGTAACGACCGCGCTGCGGGCGCTCGTGCCGGAACATGGGGCCCATGTAGTACAGGCGCTTGCCGCCGTCGTACAGCATCGAATGCTCCAGCGCCGCTCGCACCACGCCCGCGGTGTTCTCCGGGCGCAGCGTCAGCTGCTCACCGTTCAGCCGGTCTTCAAAGGAGTACATCTCCTTCTCGACGATGTCGGTGACTTCACCCAGGCCGCGGATGAACAGCGCGGTCGGCTCCACGATGGGGGTGCGGATGTTGCGGTAGCCGTAGCGCTGCATCAGCGTGCGCAGCGTCTGCTCCAGCCATTCCCAGTGCGCCGAAACGGGGGGCGCAATGTCGTTCATGCCTTTGACGGCGGTCAGTTTTTCAGCCATGGTGCTTGCGTATTGGAAATTCGGGGTCTGCCGCCAGGGCGACCACAGCGCCCGCTTACGGGCGTGGGAAACGGAAACTCAGGCAGCGCTGCCGTAGCGCTTCTCGATGTACTGCTCGACGATCTGCTGGAACTCACGGGCGATACCGTCGCCGCGCAGGGTCATGGCCTTTTCGCCATCGATGTAGACCGGAGCCGCGGGTGCCTCGCCGGTGCCGGGCAGGCTGATGCCGATGTCGGCGTGTTTGCTCTCGCCGGGCCCGTTGACGATGCAGCCCATCACCGCGAGCTTCATGTTTTCCACGCCCGGATAACATGCGCGCCACACCGGCATGGAGCCGCGCAGGAAATCGTCGATCTGCTTGGCCAGTTCCTGGAAGGTGGTGCTGGTGGTGCGGCCACAACCGGGGCAGGCGGTCACGCTGGGCACGAATGCCCGCATGCCCAGGGCTTGCAGGATCTCCAGCGCGATCACCACTTCCTGTGTACGCGACTCGCCCGGCTGGGGCGTGAGCGACACGCGGATGGTGTCGCCAATGCCCTGCTGGAGCAGCACCGACAGCGCCGCCGCGGACGCCACGGCACCCTTGGTGCCCATGCCGGCCTCCGTCAGGCCCAGGTGCAGCACATGGTCGGTGCGACGGCTGAGTTCCTGATAAACCGCGATCAGGTCCTGCACGCCGCTGACCTTGCACGACAGGGTGATCTGGTTGCCATCGAGGCCGATGGCCTCGGCCTTGGCCGCCGAATCCAGCGCGGAGGTGATGAGCGCCTCGTACATCACCTGCCGCGCGTCCCAGGGCTTGGCGCGATTGGCATTCTGGTCCATCAGCCGGGCCAGCAGGTCCTGGTCCAGGCTGCCCCAGTTCACGCCGATGCGAACTGCCTTGCCCAGGCGGGCGGCGATCTCGACCATCTGGGCAAACTGGCGGTCACCCTTGTCGCCGCGGCCCACGTTACCGGGGTTGATGCGGTACTTGGACAAGGCCTCGGCACAGGCTGGGTGGTCGGTGAGCAGGCGGTGGCCGTTGTAGTGGAAGTCGCCGATCAGCGGCACATTCACGCCCATGCGGTCGAGCTGCTCGCGGATGTACGGCACGGCCTTGGCGGCCTCGTCGTTGTTCACCGTGATGCGCACCAGTTCGGAGCCGGCCAGGGCCAGCTCCTTGACCTGGATTGCGGTGCCCACGGCGTCGGCCGTGTCGGTGTTCGTCATCGACTGCACCCGCACCGGGGCGTCACCGCCCACCGTGACACGGTGGCTGCCCCAGGCCACGACGCACTGGCGGGTGTGGCGGGCCCGGACCTGCGTCAGCGGAATCGGCTGCTCAGCCGCGCAGGGCGTCAGCGCGGTCGGGTTCTGGAGTTCGGGTGCCATGCTCATTTCACCTCGAAGCGGGCCACGCTGTTGCGGGCAAAGGGGGTGGCGTCGAAGCGCTGGCCGCGCACCGTGACCTCGGCGGCCTCCACACGGCCCAGCACCACAGCGTACGGCGGCGCGGTGGAAAAGTCGACCTCGTCCCCGGCCTTGAGCACACGCTGGAGCAAGACCGTGCCTGTACCGTCGGCCACCTGCACCCAGGAGTCGCCGGTGGCGCGGATGCGCAGCAGACCACCCCCCACTGCGGTCGGCGGCTGGGGCACATCTGCCAGCGCCACGGTGGGCACGGGCGCACCCACCTCGGCCGACGGTATCCCGTCGGGGGCAACGGTTTCGGCCGGCGCCGGAGTGTTGACAGGCTCTGGCACCGGCGCCGACAGCACCGTGGTGGAGGTGGACGGTACGGCAGCGGACGGTTCCTGCGCCACCATCTGCGGCAGGAACATCAGCACCAACGCGCCCAGCATGAGCGCGATCGCCACCAGCACCGCCGGGCGCGACAGCCAGCCCACCGGGTTCGCAGGGCCCGACACCGCCACCGGTTTGAACGGGGCATTGATTGCCAGCGCCGATCCGCCCAGCTGGGGCGTCACGGCCGGTGGAATCTGCTCCAGCACCGGCGCCGGGTCCACGCGCAGGTGGCGGCAGGCGCTGGACGCGAGACCGCGGGCAAAGGTCAGGTCGGGCAGTTCGTCGTAACGTCCCGCCTCCAGGGCCTCCAGTTTTCTGACCGGTACCTTCAGTGCGGCCGCGAGCGCCGCGATGTGGAGCCC
>JAGXRS010000195.1 GCA_018335615.1 Hydrogenophaga sp.
ACCGTGGCCGGCGCCAACGCGAGTGCCAACCTGTACTCGTTGCTGGAGACCTGCAAGGTCAACGGCGTGGATGGCTATCAGTACCTGCGCTCGCTGCTGGTAGCGCTTCCCCGGGCCAGGACCGTCGAGGATTACGAGGCCTTGCTGCCCTGGCGCCGCGCTGAACTCAAGACCTGAAACCCGGGATCGCGCAAGGGGTGGGGTCTATTGATCGCTTACAGAAGGTCGGCGTCTTGGTAACTTGCAAGGCTGTGAGGTCTTCAATGTCTTGCTGCAGCAAGGCCTGCATACCGGGCTTTTCGATGTCTTGCCGAGCCCGCGCCATGTCCAGCCCAGCTTGTTCAGCCACCGTGAACGCAGTCTCGATGTTGGGCTGGCCATGGTCCGCCCAAGCGGGCTGCGCGGCCAGCACAGCTTCCAGCACGGTCTGGTATTTACCCTGGCTCTTCGCCGACTCCAGCAGCTTCACCACCCGGTCTGAGCCCTGGTGAAACGGCGCATAGCGAATCACGAGCCGCACATCGTTGGGGTACTGCGCCATCAAGTCCTTGACGATGGGATAGAACGCGCGACAGGTCTCACAGGCGGGATCAAAAAACTCGACGATGGTGACCGGTGCGGCCTGCGGACCCAAGACCGGTGAGTGCATGCGCACCAAGCGGGTTTGCTCGGCCTTGACCTGAACATCCTGCGCTGTCTGCACACGGTTCTGATAGGCGTTCATCCCCAGGTAGAAGAACAAGGCAACGATGGCCACCAGGCCGACGACGGTAAATTTCTTGGCGTTCATGAACGTGTCTTTCTCAGATAAACAATAAGCAATACGGTGATGCCGACGAACGCCAGCAGGGACAGCCAGGGAATCTGGATGCCATTGAGGATTTCCAGGCTCTGTTCGCTGCATGACGGGCCACTGCCGCAAGGCACCCACCACTTGGGCACCCAGCCCGCAACCAATGCGGTGTGGTACCCAGCGATTGCAGCGCCGCCCAAGGCCAGCGGCAGCGCATAGACAGCACCGCGACGGTCTTCGGCAAAGGCCGCCATGCCCAGGATGATCGCTAGCGGGAACATGAAGATGCGCTGGTACCAACACAGCAGGCAGGGCGTCATGCCCATGACCTCGCCAATGAACAAGGCTCCCAGCGTGGCGACCAGGGCGACGCCCCAGGCAGTCATGAGCCAGCTCCAACCTTCTTTCATGAACGCATCTCCTCAGTTACCTTTCGGGTCGGCACGCGCGGCGGCGCCTTCAATGAGAAGAGGCACCAGGTCAGCGCGGCGCTGACGATGAACACGTCAGCCAGATTGAAGGCTGGCCAGTGAATGCTGCGCCAGTGAAAGTCCAGGAAATCCACCACAGCACCGATCTGTATACGGTCCACAAGGTTGCCACTTCCACCACCGACGACGAAGGCCCCGAGCCAGCGGTCCAAAGGTTCGGCCTGCCGGGCGAGACACACCACCGAAACGACTCCCACCACCACCACCGACACGCCTATAAAAAACCAACGCTGCCAGCCACCAGCGTCTGCCAGGAAAGAGAAGGCCGCTCCGGCGTTGAGCACATGCACAAAATTGAGCCACTCAGTTACCTGAATGGCTTCGCCAAGTTCCAAGGCGGTCGAAAAGTACGATTTGCTGATCTGATCCATCAGCAAGAGAGATGCAACAGCAGCAAGCCATGTCCATCGCGGATTTCGCTGAATCCAGCGAGTCATCATGAGAAGTCCTTCCAAAACGATCCAGGGGCGGCTGCCGCTTAAAGCGACAGCCATAAAAACAGGGGATCGGGGAAGGAGCGCCGGTCAGCGCTTCAGGCAGCGGTGCTGAACCCCGATCTGATCGGGGTGGGCCACTGTGGGCGGTAAGGGCGCGCATGCCAGGGCGGCACACGGGTTGCTTCGTGGTGTTCAAACTGCTCGATACCTGAGGAGTCGGCAAAGCTTGCTGAGTTCGAGAACACCGCAGCCGCGCAGTTGGCATGGCAGGTCCCGCAATCCAGATCAAAACTGCTGCTGGAAACTGCGCCGTCTTCGCTAAATGCCACCACCGCGATCGCCAGACCGTGAACAGGCTGGTGGTGCTTGTTATGCAAACCATCAGCTATCTGGGTGTGGACACAGCACGCCTTCGTTACCGCTGCAGGCGATTGCAGCGGCAGCAGCGTGAAGAGCAGCACGAGCAGAAAGATTCGCATGCTTCGGATTTTAAGCGGCTGGCTTTTTAGTTGCCGCGTGCGCGGTCTATCAGCGCGGTCAGATCAGGGCGCACGGACATGGCCTTGAAAGCGCTCACGGTGGCTCGCCCCGGGTTGCCCAGCGGCAAACGCCCGCTCAGGTGGCCCACGGGTACCAGGGCCAGCCGGATCAACTGGCCTGTTGCCTCTGGCCAGTCGCAGGTGCGCCACGCCAGACCCAGCATGTTCGCGTGCGTCTGCCAGTGCAGCTTGAAGTGGATCTGGCCCACCACATGAGCTGCCTCCAGACACCGCCACGCGTGCTCGGCGGAACCCGCCGCCCTCGCTGCGTGAAGCAGCCGGGCATGGACTGTCTCGTCGAACAGGCATGTGCCTGCTGGCTCATTGCGCATGGCCATGCTGATCCGCTGATCCGTGCGCATCACCCAGTTCCCTGCGTGCCTGTCGCAACACCGTCCAGCCGCCTTGCAGCGCCAGCGTTGCCATCAGGCTGGCCACCACGAGGTCGGGCCAGGCCGAGCCGGTGCCGAAAACGCCCAGCGCAGCCATGAACACCGCCACGTTGCCGATGGCGTCGTTGCGCGAGCACAGCCACACGCTGCGCATGTTGGCGTCGCCCTCGCGAAACGCATAGAGCATCCACGCCACCGCCAGGTTGGCCACCAGCGCCAGCAGCGCCACCACGCCCATGGTCATGGCCTGTGGTACCTCGCCGTGCCACACCGACCACACCGCAGTTCCCAGCACATACAGGCCAAAGCCAATCATGCTGACCGCCTTGAGGATGGCCGCGCGAGCGCGCCAAGCCAGCGCCGAGGCCAGCACGGCGAGTGACACGGCGTAGTTGAGCGCGTCGCCCGCAAAGTCCACCGCGTCGGCCAGCAGCGAGAGCGACCCGGCTTGCACACCTGCGCCGATCTCGATGAGAAACATGACAGCGTTGACGATCAGCGCAATCCAGAGAATCTTTCGGTAGCGCGGGAGATTGACGAGGGTCTCGGGTTTGGGGG
>JAGXRS010000196.1 GCA_018335615.1 Hydrogenophaga sp.
GTCAAGCCGCGCGCCGCCACCCGGCCTGCTGCCAAGACGGCTGCGAAGCCCGCAGCCAAGACCACCGCAGCCAAGCCGGCAAGCAAGCCGGCGGCCAAGAAAAAGGCATGAGGCTGCTGATCGTCGCGGTCGGGCAACGGGTGCCCGACTGGGCCCAGACGGCCTACGACGATTACGCCAAGCGCTTTCCGCCCGAACTGCGGGTGGAACTCAAGACCGTCAAGACAGAACCCCGCGGCTCCAAGACGCTGGAGAACTTGCTGGCGGCTGAGCGCGAGCGCATCCAGGCCGCCATCCCCCGGGGCTGCCGCGTGGTGGCCCTGGACGAGCGGGGCACCCAGCTGACCACGGTGGCGCTGGCGCAGCAGCTGCGTCACTGGCAGCTGGAAGGCGACGACGTGGCGCTGGTCATTGGCGGGCCGGACGGTCTGGAACCCGCGTTCCGGGCCGCTGCCCACCAGCGCGTGCGCCTGTCCGACCTCACCCTGCCCCATGCCATGGTGCGCGTGCTGCTGATCGAGCAGCTCTACCGCGCCTGGTCCATCAACGCCCACCACCCATATCACCGGGAGTGAGTGGCGCCAATGCTCCACCGCTGCGCGGGTCACGGCCTTCCGATGGATGGGGGCTGGCCTGAGGACGACCCGGCGGCGAAACGCCCATTGCTGACATGACCGCATTCGTTTATCTGGCCTCTCAAAGCCCGCGCCGCCTGCAACTGCTGGACCAGTGGGGCGTGAGGTGCGAACGCCTGCTGCCTGACGAGGCGGAGGACGCCGAGGCGCTGGAAGCGGTGCTGCCCGGGGAATCGCCCAGCGCTTATGTGCAGCGTGTCACACGCCTGAAGCTGCAGGCCTCGCTGGCGCGGCTGCAGCGCCGCGGCCTGCCGCTGGCGCCGGTGCTGTGTGCCGACACCACGGTGGCGCTGGGCCGCCGCATCCTGGGCAAGCCGCAGGATGAGGATGAGGCCTGCCAGATGCTGGCCGATCTGGCTGGGCGGCGCCACCGGGTGCTGACCGCCGTGGCGGTCGGTCGGGTGGGGCACCGCGGTGACGAGATGTGGCAGGCGCTGTCGACGTCATGGGTCCGCTTCGAGCCACTGACCACCGCGCAGATCCGCCGTTACGTGGCGTCGGGCGAGCCCATGGGCAAGGCCGGCGCCTACGCCATTCAGGGGCAGGCGGCATTGTGGGCCAGCCACATCAGCGGCAGTTATTCGGGCATCATGGGCCTGCCTGCTTTCGAGACGGCGCAGGTGCTGGCCGCTGCCGGCCTGCCACTGCTCTGAGCGGAGCGGCCTTTTACCAGAACAAGAACGAGACGACGCAATCACATGACCCAGGACATCCTGATCAATTGGGCCCCGCAGGAGACGCGCGTGGCGGTGGTGGAGCAGGGCGCCGTGCAGGAGGTGCACCTGGAACGCACGCTGGAGCGTGGCCTGGTCGGCAACATCTACCTGGGCAAGGTGTCGCGTGTGCTCCCGGGCATGCAGTCGGCCTTCATCGACATCGGCCTGGACCGCGCGGCCTTTCTGCACGTGGCCGACCTGATGCCCAACATCACCGCCAAGCACGCCGCGCCGCGCGACCGTGCGCCCACAGCGTCGGCGGCGTCGGCGGCGGCCACGGGCGAGGCCCCCGCCAACGCGCGCGTGCTCACGCCCGATCCGGTGCTGCCCATCGAGCGGCAGATCTTCGAAGGTCAGGCGCTGATGGTGCAGGTGCTCAAGGACCCGCTGGGCACCAAGGGCGCGCGGCTCACGGCCCAGATCAGCATTGCCGGCCGGCTGCTGGTGTTCCTGCCGCAAGACAGTCACATCGGGGTGTCGCAGAAGATTCCGCCCGCGCAGCGCGAGGCCTTGCGCCAGCGCCTGATGCGGCTGACCGCCACCACCGACGGCACTGCCGCGGGCGGCTTCATCCTGCGCACCAACGCCGAGGACGCGAGCGATGAAGAGCTGGTGGAGGACACGGCTTACCTGCGCAAGACCTGGCTGCGCATCAAGGACGCGGCCACAAGAAAGCCGGCAGCCAGCCTGCTGCACGAAGACCTCAACCTCATGCAGCGGGTCCTGCGCGATCTGGTGGGGCCGCAGACGCAGTCGATCCGCATCGACTCGCGCGAGCAGCACGGCCTGCTGCAGGCCTTCGCCGCCGAGTTCATGCCCGATACGGTGGCCAAGCTGCAGCACTACAGCGGCGAGCGGCCGATCTTCGACCTGTTCAACATCGACGACGACATTGCCCGCGCACTCAGCCGCCGGGTGGACCTGAAGTCGGGCGGCTACCTCGTCATCGACCAGACCGAGGCCCTCACCACCGTCGACGTGAACACCGGTGGCTATGTCGGGGCGCGCAATTTCGATGACACCGTGTTCCGCACCAACCTGGAGGCGGCCCAGACCATCGCGCGCCAGCTGCGCCTGCGCAACCTGGGCGGTATCGTGATTGTCGATTTCATCGACATGGTGCGCGAAGACCACCGCGACGCCGTGCTCACCGAATTCCGCAAGCAGCTGGCCCGCGACCGCGTGAAGACCATGACCGGCGGCTTCTCGCAACTTGGTCTGGTGGAGATGACCCGCAAGCGCACCCGCGAGTCGCTGGCCCACATGCTCAGCGAGCCCTGCGCCTCGTGCAGCGGCAAAGGGGTGGTGAAGACGGCGCGCAGTGTCTGCTACGACATCCTGCGCGAGATCCTGCGCGAGGCCCGCGCCTTCAATCCGCGCGAATTCCGCGTGGTCGCCTCTCCCAAGGTGATCGAGTTGTTCCTGGACGAGGAAAGCCAGCACCTGGCCGGCCTGTCCGATTTCATTGGCAAGCCCATCTCGCTGCAGAGCGAGGGATCGATGACGCAGGAGCAGTACGACATCGTGTTGCTGTGACGCCCCTCGCGCCGCCTTCCGTGTGCCCTGCAGGCCGGAACGCCGCCGCAGACGGTGTCACTTCAGACTGTCCAAGTCTGCGCAGGCAGACTCGGGGCCGCAGCTTTCAGCCGCCCAGGCGGCGATGCGAAGCGGCCTGGCAGAGCCGGGCCCCACGTGTTCTGGTGCGGGCACGCGCGCAGGAAAACACCGCTCGCCGGGTTCCCCGCACGCGCTGGTCAGCCGTCGTTGGGTGTCGGAGGCACGTCGTCGGAATCGGGTGAGAAACCCTGGGTGTGCAGGCGTGCATAGAGACCGTTGGCCTTGATGAGCTGCGCGTGGCTGCCCTGCTCGGCGATGGTGCCGTTCGCCAGCACCACCACGCGATCGGCATGCTCGATGGTGGACAGGCGGTGGGCCACCACCAGGGTGGTGCGGCCTTTCATGAGGCGTGCCAGGGCGTCCTGCACCAGGCGCTCGGATTCGTTGTCGAGTGCCGACGTGGCCTCATCCAGAATGAGCACCGGGGCGTCTTTGTAGATCGCACGGGCGATGGCCAGGCGCTGACGCTGCCCGCCGGAGAGCTCGGCCGCGTTGTGGCCGACGCGGCTGTGGATGCCTTGCGGCAGGCGCCCCACGAGTTCGCCCAGATTGGCCGACTGCAGGGCGTTGAGCACCCGCGCCTCGTCCACCGCGTCCGTCCGAGCGCCCAGGGCCACGTTGGCGGCCAGCGTGTCGTTGAGCATCACCACATCCTGGCTCACCATGGCGAACTGGCGCCGCAGACTGTTCAGGTCCCAGTCGGGCAAGGCCACGCCGTCCAGGCGCACAGCGCCGTGTGACACCTCGACGAAGCGCGGCAGCAGGTTGACCAGCGTCGTCTTGCCCGAGCCCGATGGCCCCACGAAGGCCACCACCTCGCCGGGCCGTATGGCCAGATCCACACCTCGCAACGCCACGCGCGCCTCGGCATCGGCCGGGTGCTCGTCCTGGCCATCCCGGGCTGGGTAGCGCACCCACACGCCCTCGAACGTGATGCCGCCGCGCACCCGGTCGGTCGTGTGGTGCCCGCCGGTCTGCGGTGCCGTCTGCTCGATCAGCTCCAGGCCGCGCTCCAGGGCCGCCAGGCCGCGGGTGATGGGGCCGGCGACCTCGGCCAGGTGGCGGATGGGCGCGATCAGCATCAGCATCGCGGTGACGAACGCGACGAAGTTGCCCACGGTCACGCCGGTCGTCTGGCTCTGCCACAGCGCCACCGCAATCACCGCCGACAAGGCGGTGGCCGCCAACAGCTGGGTCAGCGGCGTCATGGCGGCCATGGCCACGGTGGACTTGAGTGCGAGCCGGCGCAGTGCCACGCTGAGCGTGTCAAAACGCTGGGTCTGGGTCTGCTGCGCGCCGTGCAGGCGCACCATGCGGTGGGCCAGCGCGTTTTCTTCGACCACATAGGCCAGTTCGTCGGTGGCCTGCTGTGCGGATCGGGTGAGCTGGTAGAGGCGGCGCGAGAGCGTGCGCATGATCCAGACCAGGCCGGGGAATACCGCGAGCACGATCAGCGTGAGTTTCCAGTTCAGGTAGAACAGATAACCCATCAAGGCCAGCACGGTCAGGCTGTCCTTGGTGAGGCTGAGGATGGCGCTCACCAGCATGGTGGAGCCGGTCTGCACCTCGTACACCAGGGTGTTGGAGAGCTTGCTGGCGCTCTGCCGCGCAAACAGCGTCATCTCGGCATCGTTGAGCTTGACGAACATGGCGCGCCGCAGGTTGAGCAGCGCCATGCTGGCGGTGTAGGACAGGGCGTA
>JAGXRS010000197.1 GCA_018335615.1 Hydrogenophaga sp.
TTTGTGCCGACCTATGACGGCTCGTTCCAGGAACCCAAGCAGCTGCCGGCGCGCCTGCCCTTCAACCTGCTCAACGGCGCCAGCGGCATCGCCGTGGGACTGGCCACCGAGATCCCGAGCCACAACCTGCGCGAGGTGGCCGACGCCTGCGTGGCGCTCATCAAGAACCCCAAGCTGGCCGACGCCGATCTGCTGACCATCCTGCCGGGTCCCGACTACCCCGGCGGCGGTCAGATCATCAGCCCGGCGGCCGACATCGCGGACGCCTACCGCACCGGCCGCGGCAGCCTGAAGGTGCGCGCGCGCTGGAAGATCGAAGACTTGGCGCGCGGCCAGTGGCAGCTGGTGGTGAATGAGCTGCCGCCCGGCGTGAGCACGCAGCGCGTGCTGGAAGAGATCGAGGAAATCACCAACCCGAAGGTGAAGGCCGGCAAGAAGGCGCTCAGCCAGGACCAGACGCAGCTCAAGGCCAGCATGCTCATGGTGCTGGACGTGGTGCGCGACGAATCCAGCAAGGACGCACCGGTGCGCCTGGTGTTCGAACCCAAGAGCAGCCGCATCGAACAGCGCGAACTCATCACCGCGCTGCTCGCGCACACCAGCCTGGAAAGCTCGGCACCGATCAACCTGACCATGATCGGCCTGGACGGGCGCCCGACGCAGAAGAGCCTGCGCCAGATGCTGGAGGAGTGGATCGCCTTCCGCCAGACCACCATCACCCGGCGCAGCCAGCACAAGCTGCAAAAGGTGCTCGACCGCATCCACATCCTCGAAGGCCGGCAGCTGGTGCTGCTGAACATCGACGAGGTGATCCGCATCATCCGCCACAGCGACGAGCCCAAGGCCGCGCTGATCGAGGCCTTCAAGCTCAGCGAGCGGCAGGCCGAGGACATCCTGGAAATCCGCCTGCGCCAGCTGGCGCGGCTGGAAGCCATCAAGATCGAGCAGGAACTGAAGGAACTGCGCGAGGAGCAGGGCAAGCTCGAAGACATCCTGGGCAATCCCGGCAGCCTGAAGCGCCTGATGGTGAAAGAGATCGAATCGGACGCCAAGACCTTTGCCGATGCGCGCCGCACGCTGATCCAGACCGAGAAGAAGGCCGTGGCCGAGATCAAGGTGGTGGACGAGCCGGTGACGGTGGTGGTGTCCAGCAAAGGCTGGGTGCGCGCGCGCAACGGCCACGGCCATGAGGCCGGCAGCTTCGCCTTCAAGGCCGGCGACGGTCTGTACGGCACCTTTGAGTGCCGCACGGTGGACACGCTCATCGTGTTCGGCAACAACGGCCGCGTCTACAGCGTGCCGGTGGCCAGCCTGCCGGGTGCGCGCGGCGATGGCCAGCCCATCACCACGCTGATCGAACTGGAAAGCGGCACGCAGCCGCTGCACTATTTCGCGGGGCCGGCCAGCGCCTGCCTGCTGCTGGCCAGCACCGGGGGCTACGGTTTCCTGGCCACGGTGGAGAACCTGGTGTCGCGCCAGCGCGCGGGCAAGGCCTTCATCAGCGTGGGTGAGGGCGAAACGATTTGCGCGCCCTCTCACGTGGCCCACACCTCCGGCAGCCGCCCCCTGACCGCCGCCACGCATGTGGCCTGTGCGTCCACGGCCGGGCGCATCCTCACCTTCGACATCGCCGAACTCAAGGCGATGGAGAAGGGCGGGCGCGGCCTGATGCTGATCGACCTGGAGGACAAGGACACACTGGCCGGCGCCTGTGCCTACACGCGCAGCGTGAAGATCGAGGGCATCGGGCGCGGCGGCAAGGAGCGCGACGAGACCCTGGAAATCCGCAGCCTGAACAACGCCAAGGCGGTGCGTGGCCGCAAGGGCAAGGCGGCCGACCTGGGCTTCAAGCCCAACCGCATCCAGCGGGTGGAATGATGAGTGCCGACGTGCTGGGGTGGCTGCTGGCGGGCGCGGGCTTCGTGATCGCTTTTGTGCTGTCCCGCAAGATCACCCACAAGATCCGCCAGCGGCGCCAGGCCCGCGCCCAGGCCGAGGCGCTGGGCCGGCAAAGCCGCCAGGTACGGCGTGCCGAGGCGCGCAAGCGGCAACGCTGAACAGCAAGGGCTGAGAAGCCGCTCGGCCCTGCGCATCTGGGCGGCAGGCCACGGGGGTGGTTCACCCCCTGTTGGGGGTTGGACTCTAAAAATGCTGCACTGCAGCAAAAAACGCTTGCCATTGTCGGGATAACCCGTAGAATCGGTTTCATGCTGCACTGCAACATAAATCGGCTTGCCGACCCCTGTTGCACCGGCGGCTAATCTGTCCCCTCCATTCAAAGGAACTGAAATGAACAACCCCGCTGAACAGATCATGGCCGCCAACAAGTCCAACATGGAAGCTTTCGAAGCCGCCATTCTGAAGAGCTTTGCTGGTGCCGAAAAGCTGGTCGAACTCAACATGGCCGCCTCCAAGGCCGCCCTGGCCGAATCCTTCAGCCACGCCAAAGCAGCTCTGTCGGCCAAGACGCCCGAAGAGTTCATGAGCCTGCAGGCCGGCTTCGTGCAGCCCCTGGCCGAGAAGTCGACCGCTTACTTCCAGCACGTGCAGGCCATCGCCACCGAAGGCAGCACCGGCTTCACCCAGCAGATCGAGGCCAGCCTGGCCGATGCACAGAAGGCCTTTGGCGCCTCGGTCGAGCAGCTCGCGAAGAGCGCCCCGGCCGGCACCGAAACCGCTGTGGCCGCTTTCCAGAGCGCCCTGAGCAACAGCCAGAAGGCTGTCGAGTCGGCCCAGGCGACCATCAAGAAAGCCACCGAAGCCGCTCAGGCCAATTTCGCCGTGGCCACCAAGCAAGCCACCAGCCTGACCAAGAAGGCGACGAAGGTCTGATGCACCGACGCGAACGGCCACGCGGCCATCGCGGACACGGCGTCAACCCCCGCACAAAAAGCTCCTTCGGGAGCTTTTTGTGTTGCTGGGGGTGCCTTCAGGCGATGTCGAGCGTGTGAAAGCCGAAGCGACCCGCGCGGCGGTCGGCAAAGTAGTGCTCCAGCGTTTCCTTCACCGTGCGGAAGGCGATCTCGTCCCAGGGAATCTCGTCTTCGGTGAACAGCCGCGCTTCAATGGTTTCCACGCCGGGGTTGAAGCGGGTGCTGAGCAGGCGGGCGCGGTAGTAGATGTGCACCTGGCCGACCCGGGCCACGTTCATCAGCGTGAAGATCCCGCC
>JAGXRS010000198.1 GCA_018335615.1 Hydrogenophaga sp.
CCCGGCTGCCGCCGCCCACCGCCGCCACGGCGCGCACGCGCAGCGCCTGCTCCACCTCCAGCGTGAGCCGGCAGTGGTAGTCCAGCCCGTCGGTCTGGCCGGGGCTGTGGCTGGGGATGCGGCGCTGCCACTGCTGGCGGCCGTCCAGCTCCACGGTGAGGGCGTGCCAGGCGCTGGCGTTGTCGCTCGGCACACGCACCACCAGTGTCACGTCCACGTCGAACACGCGCCGGCGGTCCAGCGCGCCTGGAATGTCAAGCACGGCCACCGAGTCGCTGCCGGCGTCGCAGCGCCAGTGCTCGGGCGGGCGGTTGGCGGGCGGGCGCTTCATGGTTTCAGCAAGGCCTTCAGTTCGCCGCTGTCGATGAGGCGGCGCAGGTCGTCGGCACCGCCCACCAGCGTGCCGCGCACGAACACCATGGGCAGCGTGGGCCAGCCGGTCCACATCTTCAGCGCGTTGCGGCGGCGCCATTGCGATAAGTAGCTGCCAATCCCGATGTATTCATGGGCCACGCCAGCGGCATCCAGCGCCTTGCGGGCACGCGCCACGAAGGGATTACCGGCCATGCCCACCACCACGGCGGAGTGGGCGCCGATGGCCGCCTGCACCTGCTGGATGAGGTCGCGGTGGTGGCCGGCGACCACCGGACGGATGGCGGGATGGAGCAAGGCTTCGTCAAGAATCGGGCGTGGCATGAAAACTCCGGTGTATCGATGCGCGAACTGTAAGCCGAGCAAGGCCCCGACCGCGGGGCGGCGGCGGAGAATCCATTCGGCAAGGGAGGAACCCGCGCCACCCCGGCGGGTCCGACAGGGCCGGTCATCTCTGGAACCTGCATGCATCGCCGCACTTTTGTTTCGTCCCTGCTGTTCACCGCCGGCCTGCCCGTGGCCTGGGCCGCCGAGCCGCGCTCGCGCGGTCGGCCGCCCGGGCATTTCATCGCCATGGCGCAGTTGCAGCACGCGGTGGAGGAGCGATTCCCGATGCGCTACCCGGTCGCCGGCATGCTCGATCTGGAGGTGCAGGCACCGCGTCTGCAGCTGCTGGCCCTGCGCAACCGCCTCGCAGCCGAATTGCCGGTGCGGGCCGCTGGCCCGGCGCTGAACCGCAGCCACGCCGGGTCGCTCAGCGTGGACTTTGCACTGCGCTTTGAGCCCAGCGACCGCAGCATCCGCGCCCACCAGCTGCAGCTGGGCAAACTCTCAATCCCCACTCTGCAGCCGGGCGTGGTGGAACTGCTCAACACCTACGGCCCGGCGCTCGCCAGCCAGGCCCTGCAGGAGGTGGTGCTGCACCACCTCAGCGAGCAGGACCTGGCCCTGCCCCACCGCCTGGGCCTGCAGCCGGGCAGCATCACCGTGGTGGCCGACGGGCTGGTGGTCGGTCTGGTGGCCAAGCCGCTGTAGGCGGGCACGCCGGGGGCGCCTGCCGAGCGTTCGTGCGGAATGTGCGTAGGGCTGCACCATCGGTGCAGGGCGCAGAATGCGGGCATGAAAGCACCTCCCCGCCTGCAGTCCCTTGTCGAAGAGGGTTTGATCGACACCGTGGTCCGCCAGCTGATGAGCGGCAAAGAGGCCATGGTCTACGTGGTGCGCTGCGGCGACGACACCCGTTGCGCCAAGATCTACAAGGAAGCGAACAACCGCAGTTTCCGCCAGGCCGTGGACTACACCGAAAACCGCCGGGTGAAGAATTCGCGCCAGGCCCGCGCCATGGCCAAGGGCACCAAGTTTGGCCGCGAGGCGCAGGAAGCGGCCTGGCAGAGCGCCGAGGTGGACGCGCTCTACCGCCTGGCCGGCGCCGGCGTGCGCGTACCGCAGCCGTACAACTTCCACGACGGTGTGCTGCTGATGGAGCTGGTCACCGACGCCCATGGCGACGCCGCGCCGCGCCTGAACGACGTGACCTTCACGTCCGAACAAGCGCGCCAGCACCACGCCACGCTGGTAGGTGAGGTGGTGCGCATGCTCTGTGCGGGCGTCGTGCACGGCGATCTCTCGGAATTCAACATCCTGCTGGGGCACGAAGAGGGCTTGAACGACGGCGACGAAGGCATGGAGGTGCCGGTCATCATCGACCTGCCGCAGGCAGTGGACGCCGCGGGCAACAACCATGCATCGCGCATGCTGCTGCGCGACGTGGCCAACCTGCGCGATTTCTTCGGCCAATTCGCCCCCGAGCTGCGCGCCACCCAGTACGGACCAGAAATATGGAGCCTCTACCAGGCCGGCCTGCTGAGCAACGACACGGTGCTGACCGGTCGTTTCACGCCCAGCCGAGCAGATGTCGACCTGAGCAGCGTGATGCGCGAGATCGACGACGCGCGCGACGAAGAGGCGGCGCGGCGCCTGCGCATGGCCACCGCCTCCTGAACATCGGCGCAGCCGTTTTCCTCATCCCCGTGGATGGTGCTGCGCCACGATGGCCTTCAGGCGTTCGCGCGCCACATGGGTGTAGATGGTGGTGGTGGAAATGTCGGCGTGGCCCAGCAGCAGCTGCACCACGCGCAGATCGGCACCGTGGTTGAGCAGGTGGGTGGCGAAGGCGTGGCGCAGGGTGTGGGGTGACAGCGGGCTGGTGATGCCGGCGGTCTGCGCGTGCTTTTTGACGATCTGCCAGAACATGACGCGGCTCATGGCCTCCCCGACCCGCGACCCACGGACGGTGACAAACAGGTCTTCGCTCTGCAACCCACCCAGGAGCTCGGGGCGGCCCTCGGCCATGTAGCGCTGCAGCCACTGACCTGCCAGCTGGCCGAAGGGCACCAGGCGCTCCGTGTTGCCCTTGCCCGTGACGCGCAGCACCTGCTCGTTCAGACCCACATGCCAGGTCTTGAGGGTGACGAGTTCGCTCACGCGCAGGCCGCTGGCGTACATCAGCTCCAGCATGGTGCGGTCGCGCAGTCCCAGGGCGGTACCGGCGTCGGGCGCGTTCAACAGGGCTTCCACCTGTGTCTCGCTCATGGTCTTGGGCACGCGCAACGGCTGGCGCGCGGGCATGAGGCGCAGGGTGGGGTCGGCACTGATCTGCCGCTCGCGCAGCGCCCAGCGGAAATAGCGCTTGAACACGGTCAGGCGCCGGTTGGCCGTGGAGGCACGGGTGCGGGCGTGCTGGTCGGCAAAGTAGTGGTTGAGGTCGGCCTCGGTCGCGTCGGGCAGGGTCTTGCCCTGCCCGGCCAGCCACTGACCGAACAGCACCAGGTCGCGCCGGTACGCGTCCAGGGTGTTGCGCGACAGGCCCTCTTCGAGCCACAGCGCATCGGCAAACGCATCGGCGGCGGCGCGGCTGGCCACTTCCTGCGGCAGGAGAGGGGTCGGACAGGACTCGGTGGGCCGTTGGGCAGGCATGAGGGGGATTCGCAGTGGTTGAGAACAGGGCGGACCGCGCAACAACGGGCGGCCACCTCGGGAAAACCCACCCCAACGGGTACGCGTTTCCCGCAATGTACGGGGAGTGTCTTGCTGTATTCTGCCCTTTTGACTTACACCAGACAGGAGACACTCCCCATGCGATTGCTTCACAAGATCGGCCTTGGCCTGAGCCTGAGCGCTGCCGTCCTCGCGGGCGCTGCCCACGCGCAACAACAGCAGTTTGTCAACGTGCTCACCGGTGGCCAGAGCGGCGTGTACTACCCCATGGGCGTGGCGCTGTCCCAGATTTTTGCCAAAGACATTCCCAACGCCCGCGCCACCGCGCAGGTGACCAAGGCCTCGGCCGAAAACCTCAACCTGCTGCAGGCCGGTCGCGGTGAACTCGCCTTCAGCCTGGCCGACTCGGTGTCGGACGCCTGGAAGGGCGAGGCCGAGGCCGGTTTCCCGAAAAAGCTGGACAAGCTGCGTGGCCTCTCGGCCACTTACAACAACTACATCCAGATCGTCGCCAACGCCGACTCGGGCATCAAGACCCTGGCCGACCTCAAGGGCAAACGCATTTCGGTGGGCGCGGCCAAGTCCGGCACCGAACTCAACGCGCGCGCCATCTTCAAGGCCGCCGGCATGTCGTACGCCGACATGGCCAAGGTGGAGTACCTGCCGTTTGGCGAGTCCGTGGAGCTGATGAAGAACCGCCAGCTCGACGCCACCCTGCAGTCCGCCGGCCTGGGCGTGGCGTCCATCCGCGACCTGGCCACGGCGGTGAAGATCGTGGTGATCCCGGTGCCCGCCGATGTCGTCACCAAGGTGGGTGACGCGGCCTACCAGGTCTCGGTGATTCCCGCCAACACCTACACCGGCCAGACCGTCGACGTGCCCACCGCGGCCATTCCGAACTTCCTGGTGACGCACAGCGGCGTGTCGGACGACCTGGCCTACCGCATGACCAAGGCCATGTACGACAACATCGACACGCTGTACGCCGCCCACAACGCGGCCAAGAGCATCAAGCGCGAGAACGCCATCAAAGGCATGCCCGTGCCGCTGCACCCGGGCGCCGAGCGTTACTACAAGGAAGTGGGCCTGATCAAGTAAACGGCCTGCCCAGGAGCCGCGGCCAACCAGGCCGCCGCTGTTGAAACGGCCCTGCGGGGCCGTTTCTGTTGTTGCTGACGCCAGAACCCATGAACACCACCGCCACCCTCCCGACCCCACCCGACACACCGCCCGACGCCGCGCTGGCCGAACCGGCCGGCCACGGCTCGCCACTGCGCGGCGCCCTCTTCTGGGTCGCCATCGCCTTCTCGGCCTATCAGCTGTGGATGGCCGCGTTCCACCCGCTGTCCAGCCAGGTGATCCGCGCCTTCCATGTGGGCTTCGTGCTGCTGATGATCTACGCCCTGTTCCCGCCGATGGACGGGCGCTCGGCGCTGTGGCGCGGCCTGGGCTGGGTGCTGGGCATCGCCGGCTTTGCCACCGGCGTGTACCAGTGGTTCTTCGAGGCCGACCTGACGCAGCGCGCTGGTGAGCTCACACAGGCCGACTGGGTGGTGGGCGTGGCGCTGATCGCGCTGGTGTTTGAAGGTGCGCGGCGCGTGATGGGCTGGGGCTTGCCGCTGGTGTGCCTGACCTTCCTGCTGTACGCCATGTTCGGCGAGCACCTGCCCGGCGCGATGGCGCACCGCGGCTACGGGCTGGACCAGATCGTGAGCACGCTGGGCTTCGGCACCGAGGGCATCTATGGCACGCCGACCTACGTGTCGTCCACCTACATCTTCCTGTTCATCCTGTTCGGTGCCTTCCTGGAACAGGCCGGCATGATCCGCCTGTTCAACGACTTCGCCATGGGCACCGTGGGCCACACGCGCGGCGGCCCCGCCAAGGTGTCGGTGATCTCCTCGGGCCTCATGGGCACCATCAACGGCTCGGGCGTGGCCAACGTGGTCACCACCGGGCAGTTCACCATTCCGCTCATGAAGCGCTTCGGCTACAGCCCGGCCTTTGCCGGGGGCGTGGAAGCCACGTCCAGCATGGGCGGGCAGATCATGCCGCCGGTGATGGGCGCCGTGGCCTTCATCATGGCCGAGACCATCAACGTGCCCTACATCGAGATCGTGAAGGCCGCGCTGATTCCCGCCATCCTGTACTTCGTCACCGCCTTCTGGATGGTGCACCTGGAAGCCGGCCGCAAAGGGCTGGTGGGCCTGCCCAAGGAAGAATGCCCCAACCCCTGGACGGCGGTGCGCGAGCGCTGGTACCTGCTGCTGCCGCTGGCCGGCCTGGTGGCGCTGCTGTTCTCGGGCTACACGCCGCTGTTCTCCGGCACCGTGGGCCTGGCGTTGACGGTGATCCTGATCTTCGGCGCCGCCGTGTTCAGCGGCATCCGGGGCACGGCGCTGCGCGGTCTGGCCTGGGTGCTGCTGGGCTTTGCCTGCGCCGGTTTCTTCCAGTTCGGCGTCGGCACCTTCTTCGTGGTGAGCGCGCTGCTGGTGGCGCTGACCTACATCTTGAAACGCGGCGGTGATGCGCGCGCCCTGGCCGTGAAGGCGCTGGTGGACGGCGCACGCCATGCGCTGCCGGTGGCCATTGCCTGCGCGCTGGTGGGCGTGATCATCGGCGTGATCAACCTCACCGGCGTGGCCGCCGAGCTGGGCGGCCACATCATCGCCATCGGTCGCGAGAGCCTGTTCCTGGCGCTGGTGCTGACCATGATCACCTGCCTGGTGCTGGGCATGGGCATTCCCACCATCCCCAACTACATCATCACCAGCTCGCTGGCCGCGCCGGTGCTGCTGGAGCTGGGCGTGCCCCTGATCGTCTCGCACATGTTCGTGTTCTATTTCGGCATCATGGCCGACCTCACGCCGCCCGTTGCGCTGGCCTGTTTCGCGGCCGCGCCGATCGCCCGCGAATCGGGGCTGAAGATCAGCATGCAGGCCATCCGCGTGGCCATTGCCGGCTTCATCGTGCCCTTCATGGCGGTCTACAGCCCGGCGCTGATGCTGCAGAGCGGCGACTGGATGGACACAGCCTGGATCGTCTTCAAGGCGCTGGTGGCCATCAGCATGTGGGGCGCGGGCGCCATCGGCTACCTGTTCGGCCGCCTGAACCCGGTGGAGCGTGTGGTGGCCATTGTTTCGGCCAGCTTCCTGGTGGTCGCCCTGCCGCTGACGGACGAGATCGGCCTCGGTGCCGTGGCGCTGTTCGTTCTGTGGCACTTCTGGCGCACGCGCCAGCAGCGCAGCATGGCCACGGCGCGCTGAGGTCTTCGCAGCAGGCGCATGGACACGCTCGGCATCTGCCTGGCGCTGGCGGCGGCCACCGCCCCGCCCGTGTTCGTGCCCGCCGAACGGTTCACGCTGGCCTGGACGCATTCGATCGAGAAAGTGCGCTGGGAGGAAGATTACGCCGTGATGGCAGGAGCCGTGGGAGCTGATGAGGCTGCGGCCAATGAAGCCGTGGAGAGCCCCGCCGGGCGGCCCACTGCCATAGACGCTGCGCCGCCGCGCCTGCACGCGGTGGCAGCCCGTGTGCGCGGCTCGGCCGCCGGCATGGAGCCACCCGAGGGCGCGCGGCTGGTGGACGGCTGGTACACCTACACGCCGGCCTTGCCCTACCCAACCGGGCTGCGCCTGACGCGCTCTGCCTACACCGCCGACTACGAGCTGTGCGTGCAGGGCGCCTGCCGCCCGATGGCCAACTGGCTGCCGTCGGACGGCGACATCACCCTGCTCACCGCCTGCCGCTCGGTCGCCGGGCGCTGAGGCGGGCAAACCGCTCCGGGTTTCAAGTCTTGCACATGCTCGGCGCCCGCCGCGCTCCCGCCTGCTGCTGAGGCCCGTCATGGGTGCCGCCCGGGCAAGGCAGCGGCCGGGGCGGCTATCCTCCACCGGTGAACTTCGCCCAACTGCTCTTTCCCGACTTCTCGCTCATCCTCATCGGCTACCTGCTGTGCCGCTTCACTGCACTCAACCGCAGCGTGTGGCAGCCGGTGGAAAGCCTGGTGTATTACTTCCTGTTCCCGGTGCTGCTCTTTCACTCGATCGTGAAAAGCCCCCTGGACCTGGGCGCCGCCTCCAGCCTCATGGGCGCGGGCCTGGCGCTGGGCGTGAGCGCCATTGCGCTGGCCTATTCGCTGCCGCACTGGCCCTGGCTGGGCCGCCAGCTCGATGTGCGGCTGCACGCCGCCAGCGCCCAGGTGGCGTTCCGCTTCAATTCCTTCATTGCGCTGGCCCTGGCCGACAAGGTGGCCGGGCCGCAGGGGCTGCTGATGATCGCGGTGCTCATCGGCGTGTGCGTGCCGCTGTTCAACGTGGGCGCGGTATGGCCCATGGCGCGGCACGCGGGCAAGGGTTTTGCACGCGAGCTGGTGCGCAACCCGCTCATCATCGGCACCGCCACGGGCCTGGCGACCAACCTGCTGGGTTTCTCGATCCCGGTGTGGCTGGACCCCACGGTGAGCAGGATTGGCCAGGCATCGCTGGCGCTGGGCTTGATGGCGGCCGGCGCCGGCATGCAGTTCGGCAGCCTGACGCAGGCCAAGACACTGGGCGTGCTGGTGCTGTCGATCAAGCACCTGGCCATGCCACTGATGGCATTTGGCCTGGCGCAGGTGTTCCGGCTCGACCCGACACAAACCACCGTGCTGCTGATGTTCTCGGCCGTCCCCACCGCCTCCAGCTGCTACGTGCTGGCCGCGCGCATGGGCTACAACGGGCCGTATGTGGCCGGGCTGGTGACGCTGTCCACGCTGCTGGGCGTGGTGAGCCTGCCGTTTGCGCTGGGGGTGCTGGGCGGCGGTTGACCGGTGAGGATGCTTGCCGAGGCCCCGGGCGGCTTGTAGCGCCATCGCGGCGTTGATGAGCCTCAAGTTGTTGCAGAAGCAGCCGAAGAAAACAGATGGCAGCCAATCCGCGAACCGCTCTGCGGTTGTGCGGTTTCTCTGCTTTTCTGGTTGACCTTTTCGATGACGCCCATGACACCGTTTGCCACCCGCCCCCATTCCGCACCGTCCCTGTCGCTCGCCGCCGCCGCTCTGGCGTGTGCGCTGGTGGGTCTGGCACCGGCGCATGCCCAGTCGGGCAGTGCCGCCAGGCCGACCGTGGTGGGCAAACCCATCGCGGGGCACTACATCGTGACGCTGCAACCCACGGTCACCGATGTGGCCGCCGAAGCCCGCCAGCTGGCGCAGGGTGCGGGCGGCTCGCTTGACCATGTCTACCAGCACGCCCTCAAGGGTTTCAGCGCACGACTACCGGACGCGGCCATCGCGGCGCTGCGCAACAACCCGAATGTGTTGCGGATCGATCAGGACGCCACCCTTCACATCAACGCCACGCAGAACAGCGCGGCCTGGGGCCTGGACCGCATCGACCAGGTGGACCGCCCGCTGAGCAGCACCTATGAATACAAGGCCACTGGTCTGGGCGTTCGCGCCTATGTGATCGACACCGGCATCCGTCCCTCTCACGTCGACTTTGGCGGCCGCGTCCTGTCGGGCTACACCGCCATCCACGATGGCCAGGGAACGGCAGACTGCAACGGCCACGGAACGCATGTGGCCGGCACAGTCGGTGGCGCCACCTGGGGTGTGGCCAAGTCGGTGCAGCTGGTGCCCGTGCGGGTGCTCGACTGCAACGGGACCGGCAGCTACAGCGGCGTGATCGCGGGCATCGACTGGGTGGCAGGCCAGGCACACCGCCCGGCCGTGGCCAACCTGTCGCTCGGCGGACCGGCCTCGTCCACGCTGGACGCGGCGGTGGCTGGCGCCATCGGCAAAGGGATTTCGATGGT
>JAGXRS010000199.1 GCA_018335615.1 Hydrogenophaga sp.
GCGGCAAGCCCATCGTCGCCAACGACCCGCACCTGTCGCTGAGCGCACCCGCTATCTGGTACTTCGCGCGCATGAGCGCACCGGGCCTGGACGTGATGGGCGCGAGCTTCCCCGGCCTGCCCTTCGTGGTGCTGGGGCGCACGCGACAGGTGGCCTGGGGCTTCACCAACACCGCGCCCGATGTGCAGGACCTGTACCTGGAGCGCATCCACCCCGACCAGCCGGGCCAGTACCAGACGCCCGAGGGATGGGCCGCGTTCGAGACCCGAGAGGAAACCATCCGCGTCAAGGGCCAACCGGACGTCAAACACACCGTGCGCAGCACCCGCCACGGCCCGGTGCTGAGCGACGCGCAGGCCTCGCACCAGCAGCTGCTGGACACGCAGCGCTATGTGCTGGCGCTGCGCTGGACGGCGCTGGACCCCGACAACCGCACCCTGCTGGCCGGCATCCGCAGCAACCGCGCGCAGTCGGTGGACGACCTGATCGCGGCCTATGAAGACTTCATTGCCCCGATGCAGAGCGTGGTGATGGCCGACACCAGCGGGCGTACCGCCTTCAAGACCACCGGGCGCGTGCCGCTGCGCCACCCCGATAACGACATCATGGGTGTGGCGCCGTCGCCCGGCTGGGATGCCCGCTACGACTGGACCGGCTGGCTGCCCTATGCCCAGACGCCGCAGGCCGACAGCGCTGCCATCGAGGCCCGGGGCTGGCTGGCCACGGCGAACCAGCGCATCCACGCAGCCGATTTCCCGCACTTCCTCACGCAGGACTGGGAGCTGCCCTACCGCCAGGACCGCATCGACGCGCTGCTGGCGCGCCCGGGACTGCTCGATCTGGACGCGCAGACCCCCATCCACGGCGACCTGGTCTCGGCATCGGCCCAGGGTCTGCTGCCGCACCTGGTCCAGGCACCGGTGACGCACCGGCTGGGCGCCGCCGCGCAGCAGGCGCTGGCCGGCTTCGACGGCGAACTGCGCGCCGACAGCGCGGCTGCCCTGATCTTCTCGGTGTGGACCGACGAGTTCACCCGCGGCGTGATCGGCGGGCGCCTGGGTCAGGACCGGCTGATGGCCATCTATGGCAAGCGCGTCTTCCGCGCAGCCATTGAAGGCATCCTGGCGCGCGACGACGTGGCCTGGTGCGGGGCGGCGGGCTGCGCCGCCGCATCCGGCCAGGCGCTGGACCGCGCGCTGGCGCGCATCGAGGCCATGCAGGGTGGCGACGTGAGCCAATGGCAGTGGGGCACGGCGCACCCGGCCATCTCGGCGCACCGGCCGTTCAGCAACGTGGGCGTGCTGGCGCGCTTCTTCGACGTGCGCGTGCCCACCGGCGGCGACCGCTTCACGGTGAACATGGGGCACTTCCATGCCGACCACGAACCCGAACCCTTCGCCAACCGGCACGGACCCTCCATGCGCGCCTTGTACGACCTGGCCAACCTGGAAAACTCGCGCTTCATCTACCAGACCGGGCAGAGCGGGCTCGTGTTTTCCCGCCGCTACCGCGACATGAGTGAAGAGTGGGCGGCCGTGCGCTACCGGCCGCTGCAGATGGACCCGCCGGGCTTTGCCCATCGGCTCACGCTGTTGCCTTGACTCGCCTCTGCGCTCCGTATGTCCCGCGCCGTTCGACGGGTTCAGAGCGCTTATTGACGGGTTCTCAGCGTTTGGTGTGAGGGCTTCGACGGGCTCAGCCCGAACGGAGGGGGGCGCCACCCCAACGGAGCAGCTGATGCCACCCGAGCGGGGGAATGGATGGCGCCGGAACACCCGCATACCGTTCGCCCTGAGCTTGTCGAAGGGTTCTGGCCTGGTTGGCGAGAGGGGCTTCGACAGGCTCAGCCCGAACGGTGGGGTGATGCGGTGAAGGGCTTGCCTTGGCCCGAGCGGCGAGGGCGGACCGCTGCGAGGGTGCCCCCGACCGAACAGTGAACAGAGAAAGAGATCAGGTGGCAGGGATGTGCTCGGCCCGCACCGCACTCGGTGCCGGCGGCGAGAGCGCCGCGCCACCACGCGCGAACGTGACCACGTGGTCCACCTCGGCGCGGATGCCGATCCACTCGCCCAGCGCGTGGTTGTGGTGCGAGGGCACGTGGGTCATCAGCGTCTCGCCGCTGGCCAGGCGCAGCGTGTACAGAAACTCCGAGCCGCGGAACGATTTGCGGATGATCTGCGCCTTCACCGGCGCGTGGTCATCGTGCACGATGTCATCGGCGCGCAGCAGCACGTCGCACAGCCCCGCTTCGTAGGCCGTGGGCAGCGGGCATTCGTCCATGTCCTGCAGCGCGCCCAGCGGCGTCTGCACCGACACCTCGTTGCCCACCAGCCGGATCTGCGCCGGCGCGAACACGCCGTGGCCGATGAACTCGGCCACGAAGCGGGTGGCGGGGCGGTGGTAGAGCGCGTAGGCGTCTTCCCACTGGTGCAGGTGGCCTTCGTGCATGACGCCGATCACATCGCCGATGGCAAAGGCCTCCAGCTGGTCGTGCGTCACGAACAGGGCGGTGGCGCCCGCCGCCTTCAGGATGGCCCGCACCTCGTGGGCCAGGCGTTCGCGCAGGTCCACGTCGAGGTTGGAAAACGGTTCGTCCAGCAGCAGCAGGCGCGGGTTGGGCGCCAGCGCACGGGCCAGCGCCACGCGCTGCTGCTGCCCGCCGGAGAGTTCGTGGGGAAAGCGTTCCTGCATGCCGTCCAGGCCCACCAGGCGCAGCACCTCGGCCACCCGGTGCGCGCGCTCGGCACGCGGCAGGCTGTCGATGCCGAAGGCCACGTTGCGGCCCACGCTGAGGTGCGGGAACAGGGCGTAGTCCTGGAACACCATGCCGATGCGGCGCTGCTCGGCCGGCATGTGGTGCGCGCCGTCGCTCACGGTCTCGCCCTGCAGCACGATGCTGCCGCTGCTGGCCCGCTCAAGCCCCGCCACCGCGCGCAGCAGGGTGGTCTTGCCGCAGCCCGAGGGGCCGATCAGCACGCCGATCTCGCCCGCTGCCAGGCCGAGGGACACGCCGTCCACGGCGGCCTGCTGCTGCTTGCCGTAGCGCACACTGAGATGGGAGACGCTGAGGAACATGGCCCCAATTGTAGATAACTACAATTCTCATTTGTGTTGACGCGGGTCAATCCGGTGACGGGTGCCGGCCTTCCCGGGCCTGTCATGATCGCGGCGCGTGTGCCGCCCGTCGGCACGCGGCCGTTTGTGCGTCTCTTTTTCCTCACTAGCGAACCCTTTTGCCCATGCTGCGCTGGCTTGCCCTGGCTTTGATGATCGTGTTGGCGGCGGCGCTCACCTTGCCGGTGCTGTCGCTGGGGGCCTCGTGGCTGCAGTTCGACGAAGCGGGGCGCGATGTGCTGGCCCAGATGGCGCAGACCGTGCTGCCCGAGTACCTGCTCACCACCGTGCTGCTGTGCCTGAGCGTGGCCGCCGGTGTGGCGCTGGTGGGCATGGGCACGGCCAGTGCGGTGACGCTGTTCGATTTCCCCGGCCGGCGCCTGTTCGAGTGGGCGCTGCTGCTGCCACTGGCCATGCCGGCCTATGTGGTGGCCTACGCCTACACCGACTTCCTGCAGTTCAGCGGGCCGCTGCAGGTGTGGCTGCGCGAGACCTTCGACCTGCGCGGCCGGGTGTTCCCCGAGATCCGCAACACGCCAGGTGCGGTCTGGGTGTTCACCTTCGCGCTCTATCCCTATGTGTACCTGCTGGCCCGCACCGCGCTGGCCGAGCGCGCCGCGCAGCTGATGGAGGCCGCGCGCCTGCTGGGCGCACCGCTGTCGCGCCGCATCCGCGAGGTGGCGCTGCCGCTGGCGCGCCCGGCGGTGGCCGCGGGCGTGGCGCTGGCGCTCATGGAAACCCTGGCCGACTTCGGTGTGGCGAGCTACTTCGGCATCCAGACCTTCACCGCCGGCATCTACAAGGCCTGGCTGGCCATGGACAACCGGGCCGCGGCGGCCCAGCTCGCCACCATGCTGCTGGCCACGGTGGCGCTGCTGCTGTGGCTGGAGCACCGGGCGCAGCACCGCATGCGTTTCTCCGCCCTGCGGGGTTCGCGCGCGGGCGGCGACGAGGCCCAGCCGGTGCGGCTGCGCGGCGGGCGTGCCGCGCTGGCGGTGGCCGTGTGCGCGCTGCCCATCCTGTTCGGCTTCGTGCTGCCGGTGCTGTTCATGCTGCGCCCGCTCATCGGCGGCTGGGACGAGCTGCCCTGGACCTCGTTCGTGCAGTGGTCGCGCAACAGCATCTGGCTGGCGGGGCTGAGCGCTTCGCTGGCCACTGCCCTGGCGCTGGCGCTGGCCTTTGCGCTGCGCGCGCAGCCGGGCACGCTCACGCGCGGCGTGGTGCAGCTGGCCAGCCTGGGCTATGCCGTGCCGGGCGCGGTGATCGTGGTGGGCATCCTGCTGCCGGTGGGCTGGGTGCAGGAACTGCGGCCGCAGTCCACCGTGGGCTACTGGATCACCGCCACCGCGTTGGGCATCGTCTGGGCCTACCTGGTGCGCTTCACGGCGGTGGCCCTGCAGTCGGTGCAGAGCGGCTATGCGCGGGTGCCGGCCAGCCTGGACGATTCCGCCCGCATGCTCGGCACCACCGGCTTCGGCCTGGCGCTGCGCGTGCACTGGCCCTTGCTCAAACGCTCCACCGCCGCTGCGGCGCTGCTGGTGTTCGTGGACGTGATGAAGGAACTGCCCGCCACCCTGGTGCTGCGCCCCTTCAACAGCGACACGCTGGCCGTGGTGACCTACCAGCTGGCGCGCGACGAGCGCCTGGGCGAGGCCGCGCTGCCGGCGCTCACCCTGGTGCTGGTGGGCCTGGTGCCGGTGATCCTGCTCAGCCGCACGCTGCGCCAGCGCTGACGGGTCGGCGAGCCCGCCGGGCATTCCGGTTGCCCCGCTGGCCTGCTGTCGGGTTCCGCGGCCAGGGTCTGGCCTGCTGAGGCCCGGCGCAGAAAGCGCCACCGTGTCCCCTGCCTTGCATCCCCCTTCTGCTGACCTGCCGGTGCTGGACCCGCAGGCGCCGCTGCGCTTCGTCGTCAACGCGGCCGCGGGGCATGGGGAAGTGGAGCGGGTGCGCGCGTTGATCGACCCCCTGCTGGCGGCGGCCGGCCGCCCGGCGCTGTGGCTGATGAGCGG
>JAGXRS010000200.1 GCA_018335615.1 Hydrogenophaga sp.
CTGGGGCGCTGGCGATCTCTCCACCCGCCTGCCGGTGCACGGGCAGGACGAGGTGGCGTACCTGGCCGCGCGCTTCAACGCCGCGGCCGAGCGGGTGCAGACGCTCATGCAGTCGCACAAGGCCTTGCTGGCCAATGCCTCGCACGAGCTGCGCTCGCCCCTGGCCCGCATCCGCATGGGGCTGGAGTTGCTCGCCACCGACGCCGCCAGTGCCGGCCAGCGCCGTGAGATGGCGCGCAGCATCGACGAGCTGGACCAGTTGATCGACGAGATCCTGCTGGCCAGCCGCCTCGACATGCGCGACGCCAGCGACGTGTCGGCTCTGGGTGCCACCGAAGAGGTGGACCTGGTGGGGCTGGCGGCCGAAGAATGCGCCCGCACCGGCGCCGACCTGGACCTGCCGCCCGGTGTGTTGCCCGTGCTGGTGCAGGGCCACGCCCGCCTGCTGCGCCGTCTGCTGCGCAACCTGCTGGAAAACGCCCGCCGTTACGGGGCGCCCGAAGGGTCCACCACAGACGCAGGGCAGAGCACCACCGCCGATCCCGCCCAGGTGCGTCTGACCATGGGCTGGCGACCCGGTGGCTCTGCCGGGCGCGGCCCGGGGCGCACCCTGGTGCTGGGCGTGGAAGACCGCGGCCCTGGCGTGCCGCCCGACCAGCGCGAGCGGATTTTCGAGCCCTTTTACCGCCTGCCCGGCGCCAGTGAACGCGAGGGCGGGGTGGGTCTGGGCCTTTCGCTCGTCAAGACCATTGCCGAGCGCCACGGTGGGCGGGTGCGCTGCGAGGCGCGGGATGGGGGAGGCGCCCGCTTCGTCGTGGAACTGCCGGCCTGAAGGGAGCCGGCTGGGTGCAGGCATGTCAGGCCCAGGTCAGGCTTGTCGCGGGCCCGTCAAAGTGGCCCAAAAGGGGTTTTATTACCCGTTCAGAATCCTTTCCCAGTCCGCCGCGGGACGGTGAAAACCATTTGATGCAGTGCACAATTATCGGGTTGCTGTCACAACATCCTTTCAAGCATGCGGTGGACAGGGGCTCCGGATCCCGTCAGCCATGTCAGCCGCATGAAGCAGGTTCCCAACGACGTCCTTTCCAGGACTTTTCAAAGCCACCGCAAGGTGGCTTTTTTTTTCGTCTGCCCGGCATCGGGGCACCTGTGCAACGTGTCCCGGGTGCCGCTGGTGCGTCACCACCGCTGAAAACGCAGCGTCCGTGTAGCCGGGGCAGGGGCCAGCAGCGGTCGCCGGCGCTCCAGCCGGACCCGGTGTGGGCGGTTCTCGGTTGCGGTACAACCGCTCCATGACCACACCATTCCTCCCCGGCACCGCACTGTGCCTGACCATGAATCCCTCGGTTGACGTGTCCACCCACGCGCCGAGCGTCGTGCCTGCCGACAAACTGCGCTGCGGTCCGGCGCAGCGCGAACCCGGCGGCGGGGGGCTCAACGTGGCCCGCGTGGTCCAGCGGCTGGGGGGCCAGGCCAGCGCCATCTACCCGGCCGGCGGGCCTGGCGGCGCCTGGTTGGACGCGCACCTGCTGGAGATCGGCCTGCCCGCCCGGCGCATCCCCATTGCGGGTGAAACCCGGGAGAACTTCACCGTGCAGGCGCTGGACTCCGGCGCCGAGTACCGTTTCGTGCTGCCCGGACCCACCCTGAGCGAACCCGAATGGCAGGCCTGCCTCGACGCCATCGACGCCCTGCCCGAACCGCCGGCCTTCCTGGTGGCCAGCGGCAGCCTGCCGCCCGGTGTACCCGCCGATTTCTACGCCCGGGTGACGCAGCGAGCGCGACGCCGCGGCATCCGGGTCATCCTGGACAGTTCGGGGTCGGCCCTGGCCGCGGGCCTGGGCGAGGGCGTGTTTCTCGTCAAGCCCAATCTGCGCGAACTCGGTGAACTGCTGGGGGAAGCGCTGGACCAGCCCGCCCGCTGGCGTGGCGCCGCGCAGCAGCTGGTGGACGCCGGACAGGCCGAGGTGGTGGCGCTCAGCCTGGGCGAACGCGGGGCGCTGCTGGTGACGCGCGACCAGGCCTGGCAGGCCGCGGCGCTGCCCATCACCCTGGCGAGTTCGGTGGGGGCGGGCGACAGTTTCGTGGGCGCCATGACCTGGGCCTTGCAGGCGGGCCTGTCCCTGCCCGACGCCTTTGCCTGGGGCGTGGCCGCAGGGTCCGCCGCGCTGATCACGCCGGGCACTGGCCTGTGCCGGCTGGCCGACATCCAGCGGCTGCGCTCGCAGGTATCGGTACAGGCGCTGGTTCCCTGATCCTGTGGTCTGGAGGCGGCCGCTCGTGGCAGGTTCAGCGGCCCGGGTCGGCGGGCTGGGGCTCGGCGGTGGACCCCGCCCGCGCCGTGTCGCAGGCTTGGCCCATGCGGCGGCACTGCCCGTCGGCTTCGCGCCAGGGGTGCGCGTGGCCCACGCAGCCGGTCTGGCAGATCACGGCCTGCGCGGCCGCCAGGTGCCCGGTGGCGACCCGCTGGGGCGGATGTCCCGTCCGGGCGGTAGGGCGTGGCGTGGCATCCACCACTGCCCTGGCGCCGGGTGCCAGGTCGCCCCCGGCGGGCAGGCCCCACAACACCCGCGTGCGCGCGGCCACCAGTTGCGCGCGCAGACGCATCACCTCGCCTTGCAGTTCGCCCAGTGCCTTTGCATGCGCGTGTTGGAGCTGACCCACGCGGCGCTGCAGTGCGCCCAGCGTTCGCACCAGCACGCCGTGTTCCTGGGCCAGGGACTGCACCCGCGCGAGCGGTGTGTCGGGGCGCCCCTCCCACCGGGTGCTGGCTGCGCCCCGGCTCATTGCAGACCCGCCGCCACCGGGTGCCACAGGGGCGTGGCTTCGCGTGTTCCACCACCCGTGCGATCGATTTCGGTCAGCCAGTGGCTTTGCAGCCGGCTCAGCACCGATTGCATGGGCGCCGACATCTGCGGGTGCTGGGCGAGCGAGCCCAGGTTGCAGACGAGTTTGCGTGCCAGCAGCACACGGCGGGTGCAGAGCGCATCGGTTTGGGCGTAGCCCGTCATGAGCGCCAGCGTCCCCGCGATCAGTGCCTCGGCCGACGGCAACGTGTACGACTCGTCGCCGGGTTCAAATGCACTTGGTTCCATGAACATCTCCTTCGTGACGTGGTGTTTGGCTGGCACAGGGCGACCGGGCACCGATGGCTGGCTGGAGATGTCATTGTATGAGAATGATTCTCATTATCTGTGTGGCCGCGGGTTTTCCGGGTGACGAACGGGCGGAAGACCGACAATGCAGACAGACACCTGTTCTCATCTCCTCATCTCCACCAGAAAGGACTCTCCATGCAAGGCGATCCCCAGGCCATCGGCCACCTCCAGGCCCAGCTCAAGAACGAACTCACCGCCATCAACCAGTACTTCGTGCACTACCGCATGCTCAAGCACTGGGGCTTTGACAAGCTGGCGAAGAAGGAATACGCCGAGTCCATCGGCGAGATGAAGCACGCGGACTGGCTGATGGACCGCATCTTCACGCTCGACGGCCTGCCCAACCTGCAGGACCTGGGCAAGCTCAACATCGGCGAAAACGTACCCGAGATGCTGGGCAGCGACCTGGCACTGGAGCGCGGTGCCCAGGCCACCATCAAGGACGGCATCGCCCACTGCGAAAGCGTGCGCGACTACGTCTCACGCGACCTGCTGCAGAAGATCCTGGACGACACCGAAGAACACATCGACTTCCTGGAAACCCAGCTGGAGCTGATCGACAAGGTCGGGCTGCCCAACTACCTGCAGAGCCAGATGGGCGAGGTCAGCTGAGCCAGAGAGGCGGTGCGGGCGGCAGCCTCCGACGGCCGCCGGATTTTCCGAGGAGCGGTGCTTGTGTGTAGAAATGAGATCAATTATCATTTCCCAACTGTTGAGCCCCTTCCTCTGAACCTTCCGGACTCCTGCCATGATCGTTTGCGTGTGCCGCCGCGTCAGTGACCAGACCATCGCCCGTTGCGCCCGTTCGGGTATGGCCTTTGACGACATCCAGCTGGAATTGGGCGTTGCCACGCAGTGCGGCAAGTGCGAGTCGTGTGCCCGCTCCGTGTGGGACGAGTGCCGCCCGGGTCAATCGGTCGCCCACCTGCACCGGGACCATGCCCCGTCACCAGCGCGCGAAGCCCTCGCCGTCGCCTGACCTGCTTTCGCCGCGGACGACGCGGGGACACCGCTCCAGACGCCCCTTGCGGGCGTTTTTTTACACCTGTTGCTTACCGCCAGGGCTGCCGCGCCGCGGCGCCCGCCGCGCAACCGGGCGAGAACCGTTCACGCCCATTGCCCACGCCCATGTCACAACGATCGCCACTGCCCAGCAGGGTTTTCGGGCTTGGGAAATCCGGTTGGCAGATTTAGAATGTGCAATCCATTTCCACATTGCAATAAGTCGCACCGACAGGAGACACGCCGATGACCGCCGAAAACCAGGACAACAAGCGCGCCGAACTCAAGCGTGCCGCCCTTGAATACCACGAGTTCCCCACGCCCGGCAAACTGGCGATCGCGGCCACCAAGCAGCTCACCAACCAGCGCGACCTGGCCTTGGCCTACTCCCCCGGCGTGGCGGCGCCCTGCGAAGAGATCGTGGCCGACCCCAACAACGCCTTCAAGTACACCAGCCGCGGCAACCTGGTGGCGGTCATCACCAACGGCACCGCCGTGCTGGGCCTGGGCGACATCGGCCCGCTGGCGGCCAAGCCGGTGATGGAAGGCAAGGCGGTGCTGTTCAAGAAGTTCTCGGGCATCGACGTGTTCGACATCGAGATCAACGAGAAAGACCCGGACAAACTGGTCGACATCATCGCCAGCCTGGAGCCCACCTTCGGTGGCATCAACCTGGAAGACATCAAGGCGCCCGACTGCTTCTATGTGGAGCGCAAGCTGCGCGAGCGCATGCACATTCCGGTCTTCCACGACGACCAGCACGGCACCGCCATCGTGGTGGGCGCGGCCATCCTCAACGGCCTGAAGGTCGTGGGCAAAGATCCCAAGACCATCAAGCTCGTCACCTCCGGTGCCGGTGCAGCAGCCCTGGCCTGCCTGGGCCTGCTGGTGAAGCTGGGCATTCCGCGCGAAAACATCTGGGTGACCGACCTGGCCGGCGTGGTCTACGAGGGCCGTACCGAGCTGATGGACGAGGACAAGATCGTCTTCGCCCAGAAAACCGACCAGCGCACCCTGAGTGAGGCCATCGAGGGCGCCGACGTGTTCCTGGGCCTGTCGGCCGGCGGCGTGCTGAAGAAAGACATGGTGGCCCGAATGGCCGCCAAGCCGCTGATCTTCGCCCTGGCCAACCCGAACCCCGAAATCCAGCCGGAAGACGTGAAGGCGGTGCGCGACGACGCCATCATGGCCACCGGCCGCACCGACTACCCGAACCAGGTCAACAACGTCCT
>JAGXRS010000201.1 GCA_018335615.1 Hydrogenophaga sp.
GACCAACGGCCAGGATCTCGCCCTGGTCTGGCTTTTCAGCGGCGGCGTCGGGGATGACGATGCCGGAAGCGGTCTTGGTTTCGCTGTCAATACGCTTGACGATCACGCGATCGGCGAGAGGACGAAGGTTCATTGCATCTCCTGAGATAGAACGGTTGGTTGTGTCTGCGCAGCAGGGGTTGCATCTGTGAGGCGAACCCGTACCGCAAATCGACTGGGTGTCGAGTGTTAGCACTCGGCACCAGCGAGTGCTAATGATAAGGGCGCCCCCGTGACATTTCAAGGGTAGCCCCTCGAATTCAGGCGCAGAACCGTCAGAAGTGCGCCAGATAGCCGCCGTCGACCGCCAGCACCTGGCCTGTCACGAAGCTGGCAGCGGCGCTCGCCAGGTACACCGCAGCCCCGGCGATTTCCTCGGGTTGGCCCCAGCGTCCGAGTGAACTGCGTTGGCGCAGCCACGCGCCGACGGCCGCGTCGTCCGCCATGGCCGTGTTGGTTTCGGTGGCAAAGTACCCCGGTGCAATGGCGTTGACGTTGATGCCGTGCGGGCCGAGTTCGGCGGCCAGCGCCCGTGTGAGGGCTTCCAGCGCGCCCTTGGAGGTGGTGTAAGCCGCGTCGCCTGCGCGCGCAATCGGGCCCGCAATCGACGTCACATTGATGATGCGCCCAAAGCCCTGGGCACGCATGGGCACAGCGGCTTCGCGGCACAGGTGCCAGGCCGACACCAGGTTCGCCTCCAGCAAGTCCCGCAGGGCCTGTGCCGGCAGTGCATCGAGCGACTGGCGCCGGCGCTGGCCGACGTTGTTGATGAGGATATCCAGCCGCCCCTCGGTAGCCAGCACGTGTTGCAGGGCCGCGCTGGCAGCGCTCTCGTTGGTCACGTCGAACGGTAGCGCACGGGCCATACCCCCGCCGGCGTCCGCCGCTGACTGGGCTTGCGCGACGGGTGCCTGCAGTCCCGCTGCATCGCGGCCGTTGAGCCACACCTGGGCGCCGTGGGCCGCGAGGCCGCAGGCCATGGCCAAGCCGAGCCCGCGGCTTGCGCCCGTGACGACGGCCACACGCCCTTGCAGCGAGAACAGGGAATCCGGCCGGGCGCAGGGAGAGGGATAGGAGGAGTGGGTGGCGCTCACCCTGACATTATCCTGCGCGCCGTCCCGGCGGACGGCATGCGCAGTCCAGCAGCTCAGCTCAGCTCAGCCATCGCGGAGCGTGGAAAGTCCAGCTCGGGCTCCAGCTCCTCGAACGGCAGCGTGAAGTAGAAGGTGCAGCCATTGCCCGGCGAGGTCTCAGCCCAGATGCGACCGCCGTGGCGTTCGATGATGCGTTGCGACAGCGCCAGCCCGGTCCCGGTGCCCTCAAAGTCCATGGAATGGTGCTGGCGCTGGAACATCACGAACAGGTTGTGCGCCTTTTCCAGATCGAAACCGACGCCGTTGTCCTGTACGAAAAAGGTCCGGCCGCCCACCGGGTCGACACGCCAGCCGACCTGGACGCGCGCTTGTGGGCGGGTGCGGGTGTACTTCGTGGAGTTGCCCAGCAGATGGGCCCACACCTGGGCCAGCAGCATGGCGTCGCCCTGTACCACGGGCAGGTCTTCCTCGATGACCCAGTCGATCTGGCGCTCGGGGTTTTCCTGCTGCAGGTGCGCCACCACACCTTCCAGCAGCGGACTCAGCGGCACCGGTTGCATGTCGATGGCAACCCGGCCGAGGCGTGCGTATTCCAGCAGGCCTTCGATCATCACGCCCATGCGCTTGCTCGCCTTGGCCGTGGACGTCAGGTATTGAAGGGTCAGGGCATCGGTCGAATCCCCGAGTTGCTCCTGCAGCAAGCTGACAAAACCCGCGATGTGGCGCAGCGGTGCGCGCAGGTCGTGGGAGACCATGTGCGAGAACACGTCGAGGTCCTTGTTGGCGGCCACCAGCTGCTGGGTGCGCTCTGCCACCCGCTTCTCCAGTTCGCGGTTGAGGTCGTTCATCACGTCCTCCAGGCTCTTGGCGGCGGTCATGTCGCGCGTGATGCTGGAGAGTCCCTGCAGCTCGCCCCCTTCGTTGCGCAGGGCCGTGAGCACGGTGTGGGCCCAGAAGCGCGAGCCATCGTCGCGTCGGCGCCAGCCACGGGTTTCCCACTGGCCATGGGCCTTGGCCAGGCGCAGCACCTGGTCCGGGTCGACCTCGTCTTCGCCGCCGGCGTCGGAGCACAGCAGCAGGTGGTACGACTGGCCGACGGTATCGGCTCGGCGGTAACCGTGCAGGCGCTGCGCGCTCTCTGTCCATTCGGTGATGAGGCCGTCGGGGTCGACAAAGTAAATGCAGTAGTCCTGAATGGCGTCCACCATCAGGCGGTAGCGCTGTTCGCTATCAAACAGCTCGGCGCTGCGCTCCCGCACCCGCTGTTCTAGGTCTCGGTTGGCCTCCAGCACGAATTCTTCGGTGCGGCGGCGTTCGCTGATGTCGTGCAGCTCAATGAAAATGCCCTCGACACCGCCGTTGCGGACGTCGGGGATGTAATGGATCTCGTAGAAGTTGCGCGTCCCATCGGCGGCCACCCGCTCAGCTTCGAAGGACTGCACCTGTCCGCTCAGGGCCGCGGCCACACGCGGCAGTATTTCAGGCAGCAGATCCGGGCGCACCACCTGGCTCAGGTGCGAGCCGACCATGTCGCTGGCCAGTTTGCCGTAACGTGTGGCATGGGCGGAGTTCGCAAAGCGGCAGATCAGGTCCTTGTCGTAGTAGGCCAGGCGTGCCGGGATGCGGTCGGTGATGGTCTGCAGAAAGCCGTCATGGGCCGCGATGCGCTGCTCGGCCGCCTTGCGCTCGCTGATGTCCACCACCGTGATGTTGCTGTACAGGAATTGCCCGCCCGATGACTTGGCCGAGCTGGAGGAGAGGAGGGCGTGGAAACGGCTGCCATCCTGGCGACGGATCTCGAGCTCCATCGACGGGTGGCGACCGGACCCGCGCAGCTGCAGGATGCGCCGGGTGGCGAGTTCACGCCAGTCGGGGTCGATGAGGTCGTAGATGTCCATGCCGCCCACCACCGCATCTCGGCTGTAGCCCAGCCACTCCAGCAAGGTCTGGTTGATGTGGCGGATGCGCATGTCCTGGTCCAGCGACAGAAAGCCGCAGCCCGCTTGTTCGTACAGCGAACGCGCGTGGTCCAGCTGCGCCTGAAGTTCTCGTGTGCGTTCGGCGAGCAATTGCTCGATATCCGGGGAGGACGGGGGCATCCCGTCCGCGCAGATTGAGTGGTCCATGGTTCAAGGCTCCCGGTCGTGCAGGTCTCCACCGCAACATTGCGATGAATGACATATCGGAAGTTACTGCAGAAAATTCAGTCGCGGAACCGGCTGCAGCGGCAGAGCAACTGGGCAGATCGCGCCCTTGGATACACCCTAAGAATTCAGTTTCTTCAGAGAATGGCGAATACGGGGACCAAGGTACTGAGTTTTTTCACGCCCGCCTGTTTGTAACGCTCACGCGAGTTCCTGAACTGGCGTTGATCGCCGCCCGCTGCGGTGCAGGCGGTCGATCGGGCCGATGGGTGGTCAGGCGGCCGACAGGCCAGCCGCCTGGCGCAGGGTCTGCGCCTTGTCCACCCGCTCCCAGGTGAATTCGGGCTCTTCCCGGCCGAAATGGCCGTAGGCAGCGGTCTTCTGGTAGATCGGGCGCAGCAGGTCGAGCATCTGGATGATGCCCTTGGGGCGCAGGTCAAAATGCTCATTCACCAGGGCTGCAATCTGCTCGTCCGGGATCACGCCGGTGCCTTCGGTGTACACCGTCACGTTCATCGGTTTGGCCACGCCAATGGCGTACGCCACCTGGATCTGGCACTGCCGTGCCAGCCCGGCGGCCACGATGTTCTTGGCCACGTAACGGGCAGCGTAGGCGGCCGAGCGGTCCACCTTGGACGGATCCTTGCCCGAGAACGCACCACCGCCGTGCGGACAGGCGCCACCGTAGGTGTCCACAATGATCTTGCGGCCCGTCAGACCGCAATCGCCCTGCGGGCCGCCGACGACGAAGCGGCCGGTGGGGTTGATGAGGTAGCGCGTGTTCTGCAGCCACTCCTTCGGCAGCACCGGCTTGATGATTTCCTCGATGATGGCTTCGGTGAAGCTGTCCTTCATCTTGTGCTGCGTTTCCGACTGGTCGGGGCTGTGCTGGGTAGACAGCACCACGGTGTCGATGCTGTGCGGCTTGCCGTCCACGTAGCGCATGGTCACCTGGCTCTTGGCATCGGGGCGCAGGAAGGGCAGGCGGCCGTCCTTGCGCAGCTGGGCCTGGCGCTCCACCAGCCGGTGCGCATAGTAAATGGGCGCGGGCATCAGCTCGGGCGTCTCGTCGCAGGCGTAGCCGAACATCAGGCCCTGGTCGCCGGCGCCGATGTTCAGGTGGTCGTCTGACGCATGGTCCACGCCCTGCGCGATGTCGTTGCTCTGCTTGTCGTAGGCCACGAGCACCGCGCAGCCCTTGTAGTCGATGCCGTATTCGGTGTTGTCGTAGCCGATGCGCTTGATGGTGTCGCGCGCGACCTGGATGTAGTCCACATGTGCGTTGGTGGTGATCTCGCCCGCCAGCACCACCAGGCCGGTGTTGGTCAGGGTTTCGGCGGCCACGCGGCTGCGGGGGTCCTGCGCGAAGATCGCGTCGAGGATCGCGTCCGAGATCTGGTCGGCCACCTTGTCGGGGTGGCCTTCGGAGACGGATTCGGAGGTGAAAAGGAAATCGTTCGCCATATAAACTCCACGTTGGTTGATCGGCGTTGCCGGTCACAGAGTTCGGCGAACGCTTTAGCGGAATTTGTGAATCGCCCCGCAATTAGTTCAGTAACTCGGCGATGGGCGGGATTCTAGATCAAGCCGAGTTGCGACTCCCCCTCCTTTGTCAATGGCCCCGCCGCTGCGGGGCCATGCCCTCACCGCGCCGTGAACCAGCTGATTCGTCTCATTTTTGTCTTCCTGAGCAAGTGGCCCTTGCCGTTGTTGCACGGCGTCGGCTGGCTGCTGGGCTGGGTCAGCTTCCTGCTGTCAGGGCGTTACCGCCGCCGCCTGCTGGACCACGTCCACCAGGCCGGGTTTTCCCGCCGCGTGGCACTGGCCTCAGTAGGCGAAGCGGGCAAGATGGTGGCCGAGTTGCCGCGCCTGTGGCTGGGGGCGCCGGTCAGGGTGGGCTGGGAAGGCGCGGCCGTCATCGAGGCTGCGCACGCCCACGGCACCGGCGTGCTGTACCTCACGCCGCACCTGGGTTGCTTCGAGATCACGGCGCAGGCGGTGGCCGCGCGTTTCGGTACCGACATGCCCATCACCGTGTTGTACCGTCCCGCGCGCCAGCCCTGGATGAGCGAGCTCATCGCCACGGCGCGCAACCGGCCAGGACTGCACACGGCGCCCACCACCCTGGCGGGCGTGAAGCAGCTCATCAAGGCGCTGAAGTCGGGGCAGGCCGTGGGCCTGCTGCCCGACCAGGTGCCGCCCGACGGTCAGGGGGTCTGGGCGCCTTTCTTCGGTCGTGAGGCCTACACCATGACCCTGTCGGCCCGGCTGGTGCACAGCGCGGGCGCACAGGCGGTGCTGATCTGGGGTGAGCGCCTGAGCTGGGGGCGTGGTTTCCTGGTGCATGTGCGGGCCTTCGACCCCACGCACCGCGCCCCGCTCTCGACAGACATGACCGAGGCCGCCCGCCAGATCAACCAGGCCATGGAATCGATCGTGCGGGAGTGCCCGGCGCAATACCTCTGGTCATACGCCCGCTACAAGGGGCCGCCCGGTGCACCCGGCACGCCCGTGTCGCCCGTTGTGCCCTTGACGGGTCGACCGCCAGACGCGGGTGCGTGACGCGCCTTTCCCGACCCGTTCTTCTAGCGCCTGTCCCATGACGAATTCATCTTCCACTCCTGCGACCCGACCCGCACCCATGGGCCTGGGTGGACGCCTGGGCCTTGGGTTCATGCGCCTGCTCGCGCGCCTGCCCCTGTCGTGGGTGCGTGCACTCGGCTGGCTGTTTGGCGTGGTGCTCCACCGGGTGGCCGCTCGCCGCCGGCGCATTGCCCATACCAACTGGTCGCTCTGTTTCCCCCACAGCTCCGAAGCCGAGCGCCAGCGCGCGGTGCGGCAGCATTTCATTCATTTCGTGCAGGCCTGGCTGGACCGCAGCTGGCTCTGGGAGGCCGACGAGGCCACGGTGCGCGCCCGCCTGCGCCTGGTGGGCGCCACGCATGAGCTGGACGGCGAGACGCCCACCGTGCTGCTCGCACCCCATTTCGTGGGTCTGGATGCGGGCGGCACCGCGCTGGCCCTGTACGCGCCGCGGCAGTACATCAGCATCTACGCCGAGCAGCTCAACGCAGCCGCTGACCAGTGGATCCGCGCCGGGCGGCTGCGCTACGGTTCGGTCAAGCTGGTGAGCAAGCACCAGGGCCTGCGCCCGGTGGTGCACGCGCTGCGCTCGGCCGGCGTGCTGTACCTGCTGCCCGACATGGACATGGGGCCGCATGAGTCGGTGTTCGTGCCCTTTTTTGGCGTGCAGGCCGCCACGGTGCCCACCCTGCCGCGGCTGGCCCGCCTGGGCCAGGCCAAGGTGGTGCCGGTGATGACGCGCATGACCGCCACGGGGTATGAGGTGGAGCTGTTGCCGGCCTGGCCCGACTACCCCGGCAACGACGCGCAAGCGGACACCGCGCTGATGAACCATCGGCTCGAAGACATGATCCGCACCATGCCCGAACAGTATTTCTGGGTGCACAAGCGCTTCAAGACGCGCCCGCCCGGAGAGCCCTACCTGTACGGGAAAGACTGAGGGCGGCAGCCAGCCACGCGGCACCGACCTTCAGCTGCTCAGGAAGCCCGCCAGCAATTCGATCACCCGTGCCGGTTGCTCATGCACGATCCAGTGTGTGGCGCCGGGCACGCGCTTGATGCGCAAGTCCGCCACATGCTCGTCAAGTCCGTCGAGCAGGGCGGCGGGCAGCGCCGTGTCGCCCAGGCCCCAGATCACGAGCGTGGGGATGTGCACCTCCAGCATGTCGCGCGGGATCTGCACACCGGCAGCACCCGGGTCGCTCGCGGTGGGCGGCCGCAAGGGCGACGCCGCGTAATAGGCGCACGGGCCGTGCAGCCCCAGGCGCCAGACGGCGCGGTAGCGTTCGCGCATGGCCTCGTCCAGCCAGGGTTGAGGACCGCTGTGGGCTGCCATGTTGGTGAAGAAGGGCCACAGCCGGGCGAAATCGTTTTCAGCCAGCAAGGCGGGAGCGTCTGGCCGGGCCAGAAAGTTCATGTACGCGCTGGACGCCTGCTGGGTCGGCGATTGGCTCAGTTCGCGCTGGAAATTGCCCGGGTGCGGTGCATTGATGATCGCCAGCCGGCGCAGGCGCTGCGGGTGCAGCGCCGCCACGTTCCAGGCCAGCGCGCCGCCCCAGTCGTGGGCCACCAGAGCGGCCAGTTGCCCCGGCGTGGGGCTGTCCTGCGTTTCGGCGTCAATCAGGGCCACGATGTCCTGCACCAGGTGTTTGGCCCGGTAGGCGGACACCTCGGTCGGCGCACTGGAGTGTTCGTAGCCGCGCAGATTGGGCGCGATGCAGCGGTAGCCACCGTGTGCCGGTGCCGCGAAATGCGCCAGCAGGGCATCCCACACAAAGGCGGCTTCGGGAAAGCCGTGCAGGAACAGCAGCACCGGGCGGTCCACCTCGCCGGCGCAACGGCAACTGAGGTGGATGCCGTGGGGCAGGGTGACGGTGCGGGTTTCGATCATGGCGGGCGGGGTGTTCGGGCAAGAGGGGTTGCGAAACCGAGCCCGACCGTGATCAGTCGAGCGACTCGGGCTCGTCGTCGTCTTCGATGGCGGGGCCGGTTTCCACGGGTGTCTGTTTCGGCACCTTCACCGGTTCATGTGCCCAGTGCCAGAGCAGCTGGGCCACGTCGTCCAGCCCCTGCTTCTTGAGGGCAGAGAAGAGTCTCGCCTCGCCGCCGCCACTTTGCAGTCGCGCGATCGACAGCGCCTTGGCGGCCTCCGAGCGGCTGAGCTTGTCCGCCTTGGTGAGCAGCACCAGGAACTTCAGTCCGGCCTGTACCCGGGGCCGGATCACATCGAGCAGGATCTCGTCCAGCTCGGTCATGCCCAGCCGCGGGTCGATCAGCAGCACCACGCCCTTGAGGTTTTCGCGCGTCAGCAGGTAGTTGCCCATGACGCGCTGCCAGCGCAGCTTCGCTTCGCGGGGCACGGCGGCGTAGCCGTAGCCTGGCAGATCGGCCAGCACGGCGTCGTGGATACCCTGCTTGCCGAGCGAGAACAGGTTGATGCTCTGGGTGCGCCCAGGCGTCTTGGACGCAAAGGCCAGGCGCTTTTGTTGCGTGAGTGTGTTGATGCAGGTCGATTTGCCGGCGTTGGATCGGCCCACGAAAGCGATTTCGGGCAGGTCGAGGGCGGGCAGGTGCTCCAGTTGCGGCGCCGTGGTGAGAAAACGGGCGGTGTGCAGCCAGCCGTGCATGGCCTTCACATCGGGCACGGTGGTGGCATTGGTTCCCGCATGCAGGGAGCCGGAATCGGCTGCAGGGGCCGGAGCGTCGGGTGACGGCGGGGAAGGGGGAGGCGCTGGCGTGTGGTGTTGGGTCATTTGGTCTATTTCTGGTAGGGCATTGTAAAATCGATGGGTTTAGAGCAGAACTACCGCGAATCACCTCAACCGAACCGTCGCTTCCGACGCCAGTCCAGACATGAAATTGCCTGTTTCACTCCTTTGCGCCGCTGCCGCTGCAGCCCTGTCGTTCAGCGCCCACGCCCAGTCGGCCAAGCCCGATCTGGCCAAAGGTGCGGCTTTGTATGGCCAGGTGTGTGTCGCTTGCCACGCGGCCGACGGCAATTCTTCAACGCCAGCGAACCCCATGCTGGCCCAGCAGCACCCGGAATACCTGATCAAGCAGTTGCAGGAGTACAAGAACGGCAAGCGCGAGAATGCCATCATGAAAGGCTTTGCGTCTGCACTGTCCGATGATGACATGCGCAACATCGCCTTCTGGCTGGCCGATCAGAAAGCCAAGACCGGTTTCGCGCAGGACAAGGAGCTCGTCCGCCTGGGCGAACGGATCTACCGCGGTGGCATCGCCGATCGTCAGGTCGCGGCCTGTGCGGGCTGCCACAGCCCCAACGGGGCGGGCATCCCGTCGCAGTACCCCCGCCTGTCGGGCCAGCACGCCGAGTACACCGCGGCTCAGCTCCGTGCCTTCCGTGATGGCGTGCGCAAGAACAACGCCCAGATGACGGGTGTGGCCGCCAAGATGAACGACCGTGAAATCCAGGCGGTCTCCGACTACATTGCTGGCCTGCGCTGACATGCACCGGGGTGACAAAGCCCCGGGTGCGGGCAGGATATAAGCCGGCACCAATGTTTGGCGGCACAATGTGATTTGTACGGATTTGTATTGAACCGTTGACCGCAACAGACATCACAACAGGGCGTGTTCCGGATCCTCCGGAGCCGCCTTTTTTGTTGCACTCTCCTTTTTGCCCGACCCATGACCGTTTCCACCCAAGGCCTGCAACTGAGCACCGGATCGCGCCTCGTCGGCGAGGTGGTGGAGCTGCTGTCTTCCATGCGGTTTGCAATCTCGCTGCTCACGGTGATCTGCATCGCCTCGGTCATCGGCACGGTGGTCAAGCAGCACGAACCGTTCAACAACTACGTGAACCAGTTCGGCCCCTTCTGGGCCGACGTGTTCGCCAGCGCCAGCCTGTTCTCGGTCTACAGCGCCTGGTGGTTCCTGCTGATCCTGGCGTTTCTGGTGATCAGCACCAGCCTGTGCATCATCCGCAACACGCCGAAAATTTTCGCCGACTTCAAGGCTTATAAAGAAAACATCCGCGAGCAGAGCCTCAAAGCTTTCCCGAACCGCGCTGAGAACACGCTGGGCGAATCGCCCGAGGTGGCGGCCAACCGGATCGGCCAGCAGCTGCTGGGCACCGGCTGGAAGGTCAAGCTGCAGTCGCGCGATGCGGCGGGCGGCACCGGCTGGATGGTGGCGGCCAAGAAGGGCGCGGCCAACAAGGTCGGCTACCTGGCGGCGCACAGCGCCATCGTGCTGGTGTGCATCGGCGGGCTGCTGGACGGCGACCTGATCGTGCGCGCGCAGATGTGGTTCAACGGCAAGACGCCGTTCACCGGCGGCGGGCTGATTGCCGATGTGCCGGCCCAGCACCGCCTGTCTGCCAGCAACCCGACCTTTCGCGGCAACCTGCTGGTGACCGAGGGCACCACGGCGGGCACCGCCATCCTGGCCCAGCCAACCGGCGTGTTGCTGCAGGACCTGCCGTTCTCGGTCGAGCTCAAGAAGTTCATCGTCGAGTACTACGACACGGGCATGCCCAAGCTCTTTGCCAGCGACATCGTGATCCACGACCATGAAACCGGTGAGCAGAAGCCGGCCCGCGTGGAGGTGAACCACCCGGCCAGCCACCGCGGCATCAACATCTACCAGTCCAGCTTTGACGACGGAGGCTCGAAAGTGACGCTGCGCGCCATGCCGATCAACGGTCCTTCCAAGACCTTTGACGTGGCGGGTGTCATCGGTGGCAGCAGCGCGCTGAGCAACGGCGACGAGAAGATGACACTGGAATTCACGGGATTGCGTGTCATCAACGTGGAGAACTTTGCCGCGACCGGCAACCTGGACGGCGCCGACGTGCGCAAGGTGGACCTGCGCCAGTCGATCGAGAGCCGCCTGGGTGCAGGCCACAAGACGACGACCGAGAGAACGCTGCGCAACGTGGGCCCGAGCGTCACCTACAAGCTGCGCGATGCCGCAGGGCAGGCCATTGAGTACCACAACTACATGCTGCCGGTGGATCTCGACGGCGCGCGCGTGTACCTGATGGGCATGCGGGAAACCCCGTCTGAGCCTTTCCGTTATCTGCGTGTGCCGGCCGACGCCCAGGACAGCCTGGACGATTTCGTGCGATTGCGCACCGCGCTGGCCGAGCCGTCCCTGCGCGAACTCGCTGTGCGCCGTTACGCCATGTCGGCGGTGGAAGAGAGTCGGCCCGAACTCGCTCAGGCGCTGGAGGTGTCGGCGGCCCGCGCGCTCGGCCTGTTCGCCGGTGCCGAGGTGGTGGAAGTCA
>JAGXRS010000202.1 GCA_018335615.1 Hydrogenophaga sp.
AACAAGGGCTGGACCTACGCCAAGCACCTGCTCAGCCACGAGCGCACCAACATCGCCGACGTGAACCGCGCCAAGCGCGAGCTGGAACGCCTCAAGCGCATCGCAAAGACCGAGGGCGTGTGGGACGACCTGCGCTTCCGCGACCAGATCGCCCTGCTGGAAGTGGACGTGGTGGCGCTGGAGATGCTGGTGCTGCGCGTGCTGAGTGCCGAGAAATCGGGCAAGAACTCGCTCGACATTGCCGGCCTGCTCAAGATCAAGGGCAGCGAGATCCAGCAGCGCTATACCGAACTCATGATGCTGTCAGCCGGGCCGTTTGCCCTGCCCTTCATCGAGGAAGCCATGGAAGCCGGCTGGCAAGGCAACTTCCCCGGCGGTGTCACCGCCAACGCACCGCTGGCCTCCACCTACTTCAACATGCGCAAGACCACCATCTACGGCGGCAGCAACGAAGTGCAGCGCAACATCGTGGCCCAGACGGTCCTCGGCTAAAGGAGACAACAAGATGGATTTCGACTTCTCAGAAGACCAGGAACAGCTGCGCGACGCGGTGCGCAAGTGGGTCGATAAGGGCTACGACTTCGAGCGCCGCCGCGGCATCGTCGCGGCCGGCGGCTTTGACCGCGCGGCCTACGGCGAGCTGGCCGACCTGGGTCTGGCCGGCCTCTACATCAGCGAAGACGATGGCGGCCTGGGCATGGGACCGACCGAGGGCATGGTGGTGATGGAGGAGCTGGGCCGCGGCATCGTGCTGGAGCCGCTGCTGCAGACGCTGATGGCCGGCGGGGTGCTGGGCGCCTACGCGCCGGCGGATCTGAAAGCAGCCTGGCTGCCACGCATCGCTTCCGGTGAGGCGCTGGTGGTGCTGGCGCACCAGGAGCGTGGCGCCCGCTACCGGCTGGATGTGTGCCAGACCACCGCCACGCAGACCGGGGACGGCTGGACGCTCAGCGGCCGCAAGAGCATCGTGTCCGTGGGCGACCATGCCGACGCGTTCATCGTGCCTGCCCTGGCCGATGGCCGCATGGCGCTGTTCCTGGTGGAGCGCCATGGTGCCGGCGTGACGGCGAACGGCTACCGCACACAGGACGGCGGCCGCGCAGCCGACGTGGCGCTGCAGGACGCACCCGGCCAGCTGATCACGGCCGACGGCCTGCTGGCGCTGGAACACGCAGTAGACATCGGCATCGCGGCGAGTTGCGCCGAGGCGGTGGGCGTGATGGACAAGACGCTGGCCATCACCACCGAGTACATGAACACCCGCAAGCAGTTCGGTGTGGTCATCGCCAGCTTCCAGGCCTTGCGCCACCGCGTGGCCGACATGAAGATGCAGCTGGAGCTGGCCCGCTCGATGAGTTTCTACGCCACCCTGAAACTCAACGCGCCGACCGACGAGCGCCGCGCCGCCATGGCCCGCGCCAAGGTGCAGCTGGGCCAGTCGATGCGCTTTGTGGGACAGCAGGCGGTGCAGCTGCACGGCGGCATCGGCGTGACGGACGAGTACATCGTGAGCCACTACTTCAAGAAGCTGACCCAGCTGGAAATGACGTTTGGCGACACCTTGCACCACCTGGGCGAGGTGTCGGCGCGGATGCAGGACACGGCTGGGGTGTTTGCCTGATCCCTTTGTGCTTCGAAAGGGTGCCCCGCTTTGCGGGGTATTTTTTTGCTCGGCGGTTTCCCGCTGATCAACGAGGCGCTGTGCCCTGCTCCGCGAATGTCCCCCGGCGGCCCCCAGGGCCGGCGGGGGACATTCGCGGAATCGGCCCACCCACGCTGCTGACACCCCACGAAACGCACCCAGAAAACGCCTAAAAACTAAGCGTGCAAACGAGATGACTTCGGCAGATGCGCCATCAAAAACTCCATCTGGTCCGCCAGGATACGGCGGTTGCGCAGGATGAAGTCTTCCCACAGGCTGGGCACGTAAGGCGCATACAGCAGCGGCATGTGGGCCTGCTCGGGCGTGCGGTTGCCCTTGCGGTGGTTGCACGAGCGGCACGCCGTGACCACGTTCATCCAGAAATCCTGCCCGTTCTGACCAAGCGGGACGATGTGCTCGCGCGTCAGATGCTCTTCGTGAAAATGGTGGCCGCAGTAGGCGCAGAGGTTGCGGTCGCGCGCAAACAGCTTGCTGTTGGTGATGGAGGGGCGCAGATCGAACGGATTGATGCGGGGCACGCCCTGGGTGCCGATGATGGAGTTGATGGTGATGACCGACTGCCGCCCGGTCACGGCGTTGTGTCCGCCGTGGAACACCGCGATCTGCGCGCCCATCTCCCAGCGCACCTCATCCGCTGCGTAATGCAGCACGGCTTCTTCCAGACTGATCCAGGACTGCGGCAGCCCCTGGGCAGACAACTTCAAGACCTTCAAGACCCACCTCCCTGTTGACAACAACCGGAAATACCTGTCTTTCAAGCCACCCGCTCCCGCCAGAAGGGCAGGCGGCTTGTGTGTCAATATACCGTGCTTACCCGGCAAGCGAGTGACCACGCTGCCAACACCCCGGATCAGACCGCCCCTTTTCTCCCCCATGAACATCATCCGAGGACTCTGGAACCCGCAACAGGCCCGCGACCGCGACACCGCAGCGGGTTGCGCGCTCACCATCGGCAACTTCGACGGCGTGCACCGCGGCCACCAGGCCATGCTCGCCCTGCTCATCAACGAGGCGAAGCACCGCAGCGTGCCGAGCTGCGTGATGACCTTCGAACCCCACCCGCGGGACTATTTCGCGGCCCGATACCAGAAGCCCGAACTGGCGCCCGCCCGCATCGCTACGCTGCGCGACAAGCTGGAAGAGCTGGCGCGCTGCGGGGTCGACCAGTGCGTGGTGCTGCCCTTCAACGAGCGGCTGGCCGCACAACCGCCGCAGGCTTTCATCGAAGACATGCTGGTGGGCGCGCTGGGCGTGAAGTACGTGCTGGTGGGTGACGATTTCCGCTTCGGCGCCCAGCGTGCCGGCGATTACGCCATGCTCGACGCGGCGGGCGAGCGCCTGGGCTTTGACGTGGCGCGCATGCAGAGCTACGAGGTGCACGGCATCCGTGTGTCCAGCTCGGCCGTGCGCGAAGCGCTGGGCGCGGGCGACATGGACCGCGTGGCGGCCCTGCTCGGCCGCCCGTACAGCATCAGCGGCCATGTGGTGCATGGGCGCAAGCTGGGCCGCCAGCTGGCCGAATCGGCACCCGGGCGCGGCGACGGTTTCCGCACGCTCAACCTGCGCTTTGCGCACTGGAAGCCGGCCGCCAGCGGCATCTTCGCCGTACAGGTGCACGGGCTCATGCCCGATGGCCGCCCACTGCCGGGCGTGGCTAACCTCGGTGTGCGCCCCTCGCTGGACCCGAACGATGTGAACGGCGGGCGCGTGCTGCTGGAAACCCATTGTCTGGACTGGCCAGCCGGACT